>NZ_JAELUD010000089.1:0-14853 GCF_016429185.1 Aquitalea sp. ASV11 | reverse complement strand
GGTCCAGGGTTGGCTCAGGACCTCGCGCCAGCTGCTGTTGGCTGATGTGCTTTGTTGTTCGCCCAGACTGAAACGCTGCGTCCCTGCCAGGCCGGGGTGACGGGAAATGCGCTGCAAAATGCGCCGGATACGCTCGGTACTGGCCTGGCGCGCCACCAGATAGCGCACCGATTCCGGCATTTTCCAGGCCAGCAGCAGGCAGAGCAGCAGGGGGACAATACCCCCCAGCAACATCAGTGATGGCCAGCCATACAGCGGCAGCAACCAGCCGGCACACAGGCCACCGGCACCGGCCCCCAGCGGAAAGCCGCACAGCATGGCACTCACCAGCATGGCGCGGTGCCGGGTGGGGGCGTATTCGGACAGCAGGGTGATGGTATTGGGCAGGGCGGCACCCAGACCGATGCCGGTCAGCAGGCGATAAACGGTCAGGGTGGCAAGCGAATCGGCCCAGGCGGTGACGAGGCTACCAAGGCCGAACAGCAATACCGACCACAGCAATGCCGGTTTGCGCCCCAGCCGGTCGGCTAGCGGCCCGGCCAGCAAGGCTCCGATGGCCAGCCCGAACAGGGCCGCGCTCAGGGCCTGGCCCAGCTGGGGTTTGCTCAGGCCCCATTGCTCCATCAGCGAAGGCACGATATAGGCCACTGCGGCCAGATCGTAGCCATCCAGAAACATCACCAGAAAACACAGCAGCAAGATCAACAACTGATAAGGACCAAAACCGGCTTCGTCGATCAGGTCCTCGACATTCAGGGAGGTGGACATGGCTAGAACTCCTGACCGGACAGCGCGGCTGCCCGGTGCAAAGGGGGTGATTACAGCTTGATGCAGACGTTGCTGATGTCGGAGTAGAAGTCCAGCGAGTAGCGCCCGCCCTCGCGGCCCATGCCGGACAGCTTGCTGCCGCCAAACGGCGTGCGCAGGTCGCGGGCGTACCAGGTGTTCACCCACACGATGCCGGTATGGATGCGGCGAGCCAGCCGGTGCGCGCGGTCCAGCCGGGTGGTCCACAGTGCGCAGGCCAGGCCATAGGGGCTGTCGTTAATGCGTCGCAGCACTTCATCGTCTCGGTCAAACGGGGCGATATGGCAGACCGGGCCAAACACTTCCTCACGCACGCAGCGGGCGTGGTCGGACAGGCCGGTCCAGATGGTGGGGCGCACATAAGCCCCCTGGTCGCGCGCATCGCCAAAATGTGGTACTTCGCCGCCGGTTACCACGCGTGCGCCTTCTTCCCGCGCCAGCGCAAAGTAGGACAGCACTTTTTCCCGGTGCTTGTGCGAAACCAGCGGGCCAAGATCGACGTTTTCTTCTGCCGGGTAGCCTATTTTCAGCGCCTCTGCGCGCTGTTTCAGGGCGGCGACAAAGCGGTCGAAAATCGGCCGTTCCACATAAACCCGCTCAGAACACAGGCACACCTGCCCGGTATTGAAAAAGGACGAACGCGCCACGCCCTCCACTGCAGCGTCGAAGTCGGCATCGGCAAACACCACGGCGGCATTCTTGCCACCCAGCTCGAACGACACTTCCTTCACCCCGTCGGCCACCGCCTTCATGATGGCGCTGCCAGTGCGCGATTCGCCTGTAAAGGACACCGCGCTGATCTGCGGCTGACGGGTGAGGAATTCCCCGGCAGAACCCGGCCCGAAACCATGCACCAGGTTGAACACCCCAGGCGGCAGACCGGCATCGTGCATCACCTGCGCCAGCAGGGTGGCGGACGACGGTGTTTCTTCCGAGGGCTTGCACACCACGGTATTGCCCATGGCCAGCGCCGGGCCCAGCTTCCAGGTCAGCAACAACAGCGGCAGGTTCCACGGCGAAATCACCGCCACCACGCCCAGCGGCTTGCGCACGGTGTAGTTGAACAGCACGCCGCCATCGGCCTGCGGGGTTTCGCAGCTTTCACTCACTGCGGTGGCGGCCAGGTCGGCAAAGGTGCGGAAATTGGCAATGGCCCGCGGTACATCCAGCGTGCGGGCCAGGTGCACCGGGCGGCCGGTGTCGGCCACTTCGGCGGCGACAAATTCCTCGAAGCGCGCCTCGATGCCATCGGCCACCTTATGCAGCAGTTGTGTGCGCTCGGTCACGCTCATGCTGCCCCAGGGGCCATGCAGGGCCTGCTCCGCTGCCTGGGCGGCAGTGGCCACTTCGGCCTCGCCGGCTTCGGCCACCTGGCAGATCAGGCTGCCATCCACCGGACTGATATTGTCAAAGCGGGCAAGCCCGGTACTGAGAAACTGGCCGTTGACATATAGCGGCAGTATTGCTGGACTGGACATGGCAATTCCTCCATTCAAAGCCCATGCTGCATCAGCGCAGGATGGGTGAAGGCGAGTGTAGGAAGGGCCCTGCCATGATTGAAAATGAATAAATCGGGCTTTGCTATGCCTGATTTTTATACAGCTGCCGACTCCTGCATGTCCTGGCCCACCTGTTTCAGGTAGTCGATCAGTTTGCGGCTGGCGGGGGTCAGCGGCTTGTCATGGCGCACCGAATAACCCACCGCCGCCGGTGGCCCCACCTCGCCCAGCGGCAATATCGCCAGCAGCCCGGCTGTTTCAAAGCGACGTGCCGCTTGCAAGGGCATCAGGCCCAGGCAGTCGGACTCCACCAGCAAATTGACATTGGTGAGCAAGGACAGCGATTCGAGCAGGTTGTCCGGCATGGCCAGCCCGGCATCGACAAAAAACTGCTCGGCCACCCGGCGGGCCGGAGAGTCCGGTGGCGGCACAATCCAGGGCCAGTGCTGCAGCGCATCCAGCGTCAGGGCGCTGGCGGCCAGCAGCGGGTGACGGCTGCCCGCCACGATGCACAGGCTGTTGCGGTACAAGGGCTGGTGGCGTAGCGGCAGCTTGCGGGTGAACGGATCATCCAGGTCCGGCAGGCGTCCCACCACCAGATCCAGCTCGCCGGAAGCCAGTGCGGGGAACAGATAGTCCTGCGGCCCCTCACGCACGGTAATCAGCAATCTGGGGGCTGTCGCTTTCAGTCGCAAGATGGCGCGCGGCAGCAGGCTGGAGCTGGCGGAAATCTGCGTGCCCACTACCACATGGCCACTGATGCCGCCCTTGAAGGTATTCAATTCGTCGGTGAGATAGCGCAGTTCTGCCATCACCGATTTCACCCGCTCACCCAGCAACACGCCGTACTCGGTGGGCGAGACCCCGCGATTGTTGCGGTGGAGCAATTCGGTATCCAGCTGTACTTCCAGTTCACGGATGGCCTTGGTGACCGCCGGCTGGGTCAGGTTCAGTTCGCGGGCGGCGCGGGCGATGGACTGGCAGCGCAATACCCGGTCGAATACCAGCAAGGGGCGCAGCTTCAGCCGGTTGAGCACAATGTCGTTGATGGAAAACAGCGCTTGTTCACCCATGACCCTCTCCCGCTCTGCAATGGCAGTGACTATGGCATAACTTTCCGGCATGGCAGAAGCCGGATTATTCATTTTTTGGCACTGATAACGGCTCATACACTGGACTGCGTTTCCACTGAGGCGGCCCGGCCACTTCCGGCCTTGTCCCCATCTTTGCAGGAGAACGCAGTGAGCAATTCCCTCAATCCCGCCCAGCATGAGGCCGCCTTGCAGTTGCGCATGGCAGCCGAGCACGGCCAGCCCTGTGCGCCGGTGCGCAGCCTGCTGGGCGAGCTGGATGTCGATGCCGCCTATGCGGTGCAAACCCTCAACGTCCAGCACGCCCTCACACAAGGCCGACGCCTGGTGGGCAGCAAGATCGGCCTCACCTCCCGCGCAGTCCAGCAGCAGCTGGGCGTGGCGCAGCCGGACTTTGGCCGCCTGTTTGCCGACATGGCCATTGCCGATGGTGAGGAAATCGCCATCCAGCGCCTGCTGCAACCCAAGGTCGAAGCCGAAATTGCGCTGGTGCTGGGGCGCGACCTGCCGCACGAAAAGCACACGCTGGCAGACCTGATTGGCGCGGTGGACTACCTGCTGCCCGCCATCGAAGTGGTGGACAGCCGCATTGCCGGCTGGGACATCCGCATCAGCGACACCATTGCCGACAATGCCTCCTCCGGCCTGTTCGTGCTGGGCAGCCGCCCGGTACTGCTGCGCGAAGTGGATGTGGTGGGCTGCGGCATGGTGCTGGAACGCAAGGGCGAGCCGGAAAGCGTTGGCGGTGGTGCCGCCTGCCTCGGTAACCCGCTGCTGGCGGCCTGCTGGCTGGCCGACACCCTGGCCCGGCGCGGCGATGCGCTGAAGGCTGGCGATATCGTGCTGACCGGCGCGCTGGGGCCGATGGTGCCGGTGCGCGCCGGCGATGTATTCACCGCCCGCATCCAGGGCCTGGGGCAGGTATCCGCCCGTTTTGCCACCACACAGGGAGAGGCAGCATGAAACCCACACGTATCAAGGCCGCCATCATCGGCTCCGGCAATATCGGTAGTGACCTGATGATCAAGCTGTTGCGCCATGGCGAAGCCATCGAGCTGGTGGCCATGGTCGGCATCGACGCCGCTTCGGACGGTCTGGCCCGCGCCAAACGGCTGGGGCTGGCCACCACCCATCAGGGCCTGGACGGCCTGCTGGCGCTGCCGGAATTCGCCGATATCAGGATCGTGTTCGATGCCACCTCGGCCGGTGCGCATGTGGAACACAATCGCGTGCTGCAACAGCATGGCGTGCGGGTGATCGACCTCACCCCGGCAGCCATCGGTCCCTATGTGGTGCCGGTGGTCAATCTGGAAGCCCACCTGGACGCGGCCAACATCAATATGGTCACCTGCGGCGGCCAGGCCACCATTCCCATGGTGGCGGCGGTCAACAGTGTCACTCCGGTGCTGTACGGCGAAATTGTCGCCTCGATTGCCAGCAAATCCGCCGGCCCCGGCACCCGCGCCAATATCGACGAATTCACCGAAACCACCTCGCAGGCCATTGTCAGCGTGGGCGGTGCGCGCCAGGGCAAGGCCATCATCATCCTGAACCCGGCCGAACCGCCGCTGATGATGCGCGACACCGTGTTCTGCCTCACCGGCCCGGCCGACCGTGCCGCCATTGCCGCCGCCGTGGAGCAGATGGCCGCCAAGGTAAAGGCCTATGTACCTGGCTATCGCCTGAAGCAGGCAGTGCAGTTTGAAGACATCCCCGCAGCAGATGCCGCCGCCTATCCCGGTCTCGGGCCAGATGGCGGACTCAAGGTGTCCATCTTCATCGAGGTGGAAGGTGCCGCCCACTATCTGCCTGCCTATGCCGGCAACCTGGACATCATGACTTCCGCCGCCATGGCCTGCGGCGAACGCCTGGCCACCCGACTGCTGCACGCCTGAGGAAACCTGCCATGAACAAACTCTATATTTCCGACGTCACCCTGCGCGACGGTTCGCATGCGGTGCGTCACCGCTATTCGCTCGATCAGGTACGCGCCATTGCCCGCGCACTGGACGAAGCCCGTGTCGACTCCATCGAAGTGGCGCACGGTGACGGGCTGGAAGGCTCCAGCTTCAACTACGGCTTTGGCGCACACAGCGATGTGGCGTGGATTGCCGCCGCTGCCGAATCGGTCAGCCACAGCAAGATTGCTACCTTGCTGCTGCCCGGCATTGCCACCGTGCATGCACTGCGCAATGCCTACGATGCCGGTGCCCGCGTGGTGCGCATTGCCACCCACTGCACCGAGGCCGACATCTCCAAGCAGCATATCCAGTACGCCCGAGAGCTGGGCATGGACACCGTGGGCTTTCTGATGATGTCGCACATGAGCAGCCCGCAGCACTTGGCAGCCCAGGCCAAGCTGATGGAAAGCTACGGCGCCACCTGCATTTACGTGGTGGATTCCGGCGGTGCCTTGCTGATGCAGGATGTGCGCGACCGCTTCCGTGCGCTGCGCGACGTGCTGGACCCGGCCACCGCCACCGGCATTCAT
This sequence comes from Aquitalea sp. ASV11, assembly GCF_016429185.1. NCBI lineage: Bacteria > Pseudomonadati > Pseudomonadota > Betaproteobacteria > Neisseriales > Chromobacteriaceae > Aquitalea > Aquitalea sp. ASV11. The sequence continues at coordinate 8,965 of NZ_JAELUD010000089.1, read as the reverse complement.
GCCCATCACAACCTGTCGTTGGGGGTGGCCAATTCCATCGTGGCGGTAGAAGAAGGCTGCCAGCGCATTGATGCTTCGCTGGCCGGCCAAGGTGCCGGGGCGGGCAATGCGCCGCTGGAAGTGTTCATTGCCGCCGCCGAGCGCCTGGGTTGGAACCACGGCTGCGACCTGATCCGCCTGATGGATGCGGCGGACGATATCGTGCGTCCCACCCAGGACCGCCCGGTACGAGTGGACCGCGAAACACTGGCGCTGGGCTATGCCGGGGTGTACTCCAGCTTCCTGCGCCACGCCGAGAAAGCTGCAGCGCAATACGGGCTGAAGACGCTGGACATCCTGCTGGAAGTGGGCCGCCGCCGCATGGTGGGCGGGCAGGAGGACATGATTGTCGATGTGGCGCTGGACCTGCTGAAACAACAGGAGGTACGCGCATGAGCATGCTGATTCAGGAAATGGCGCTCCAGCTGGATATCGCCACCCAGTGTCACGAAGCTACTCCGCAACTGAGTGCGCAGCAGCCGTTTGATCTGGCCACCGCCTATCGCATCCAGCAGGCCGGCATCCGCCTGCGCCAGCAACGCGGCGAGCGCGTGGTGGGCCTGAAACTGGGTTTTACCAGCCGCGCCAAGATGATACAGATGGGCGTGGACGCGCTGATCTGGGGCGAGCTGACCGATGCCATGCAACTGGCTGATGGCGGCACGCTGGATCTGTCCCGGCTGATTCACCCGCGGGTGGAGCCGGAAATCGCCTTCATCACCGCCATCGACATCGACCGGCCCTTGTCGCTGGCCGAAGCCGGGCTGGCCCTGGCCGGGGTGGCCCCGGCGCTGGAAATCATCGACTCGCGCTATCGCGACTTCCGTTTCAGCCTGCAGGACGTGGTGGCCGACAACTGCTCTTCCGCCCGTTATGTGATTGGCCCGCTCTGCGCGCCGCAGGCTGCACTGGATAACCTGGGCGTAGTGCTGCGCTTTGATGGCCGTCCGGTGCAGATAGGCAGCAGCGCCGCCATTCTGGGCCAGCCGCTGCGTGCACTGGCAGAAATCTCCCGCCTGCTGCATCAGGAACAGCGGGTGCTGCCCGCCGGTTCGCTGATTCTGGCCGGTGCCGCCACCGCTGCGGAGGCACTGCGCCCAGGCCTGCATGTCAGTGTGGAAGTGGCCGGTCTGGGCGGCTGCGCCTTCACCACCGGAGAGCCGACATGAACAACACCCAGGCTACTGTCGTCAGCGGCAAGGCCACACCGCGTGGCCGCTTTCCCCACCTGAAACGCGCGGGCGACCTGCTGTTTGTTTCCGGCACCAGCTCGCGCCTGCCCGACAACAGCATTGCCGGAGCCCAGGCCGATGCCATGGGTGCCACCAGGTTGGATATCGCGGTGCAAACCCGCTGCGTGATCGAGAACATCCGCGACATCCTGGCCACGGCGGATGCCAGCCTCGCCGATGTGGTGGAGATCTGCGCCTATCTGGTGGATATGAACGACTTTGCCGCATACAACGCGGTTTACGCCGAGTACTTCGATGAAAGCGGGCCCACCCGCACCACGGTGGCGGTGCATCAACTGCCGCACCCGCACCTGCGCATCGAAATCAAGGCCATTGCCTACAAGCCGCGCTAGACGGCCCAGGCGTCTTTTTGAGGAGAAACCACATGCAATTGCAATATGGACTGCCGCTCAATTTGCTGGACTGGGCCGAACGCAACAAGGGTGAACTCAAGCCCCCGGTGTGCAATGCCGCCATCTGGCCGGACGGCAACTACATCATCAATATGGTGGGCGGGCCCAATACCCGTACCGATTTTCACGACAACCCGACCGAAGAAATCTTCTACCAGATCAAGGGCAATGCCTACATCAATGTGTGGGACCGGGGCCGCTTCGAACGCATTGAGCTGCGCGAGGGCGATGTTTTCCTGTTGCCTGCCCATGTCATCCATTCACCGCAGCGCCCCGAACCCGGCCTGTGCTTTCTGGTGGAGCAGCCACGACCGCAAGGCGAGCATGACAGCCTGCACTGGTATTGCCCGGTATGTGCCGGCGAAATCTGGCACATCTCCAAGCAACTGGAGAGCCTGGTGGACGACCTGCCCAAGGCCTATCAGGCGTTTTACGCCATCGGTGAGGAAGGTCGGCGTTGCAAGCATTGCGGGACGGTGCATCCGGGCAAGGACTACGCCGCCTGGCATGACATGCACCTGCGGGCACAACATTAGAAAAGACGCATCATGATAGACATTCACTCGCATTTCTTTCCGCGCATCAGCCAGGCCGAAGCCGCCCGGCTGGACCCGCAGCGCGCCCCCTGGCTACAGACGCAGGGGGCGGAGGGGCAGATCATGGTGGGCGACCGGCCGTTTCGCCCGGTGTATGACGCGCTATGGGATGGCGCGCGCCGGCTGGAATTCCTGGACCGGCAGGGCATAGACATCCAGATCATGTGCGCCACGCCGGTGATGTTCGGCTACCACGCCCCCATCGAACGCGCGCTGCCCTGGGCACAGCTGATGAATGACCGGGCGCTGGAAATGGCCGCCATTGCACCCGAGCGGCTGAAGGTACTGGCCCAGGTGCCGCTGCAAGATGTTGACGCGGCCTGCCGCGAAGCCAGCCGGGCGCGCGACTGCGGCCATGTCGGGGTGCAGATTGGCAACCACGTTGGCCCGCTGGATCTGGATAACGCCGGCCTGCTCACCTTCCTCACCCACTGCGCACAGGAAAACATCCCGGTGCTGGTGCATCCCTGGGACATGATGGGCGGCGCAGAGCGCATGAAAAAATGGATGCTGCCCTGGCTGGTGGCCATGCCGGCGGAAACCCAGCTGGCCATCCTGTCGCTCATCCTGTCCGGTGCCTTCGAGCGCCTGCCGCGCAGTCTGAAAATCTGCTTTGCCCACGGTGGTGGCAGCTTTGCCTACCTGCTGGGACGGGTGGACAACGCCTGGGAACAGCGCGACATCGTGCGCGAAGACTGCCCCAACAAGCCGTCCAGCTATGTCGACCGCTTTTATGTCGACTCCGCCATTTTTGACCCGGCGGCGCTGCGTTTGCTGGTGGACACCATGGGCAGCGAGCGGGTGATGCTGGGCTCGGATTCGCCCTTCCCGCTGGGTGAGCAGGAGGTGGGTTCGCTGATCCGCCATGCCGGACTGGGCGAGGGACAACAGCAGCAATTACTGGGTAGCAACGCCCGCCAGTTCTTCAATCTTGATTGAGCTGGCAAAGCTGGATTGCAGGGATCGGGCCATACCTCCATCCGGCGACAGCCGGTCCCTGCCTTTCATAAACTTGGCTTCCCTTTCCTCCCGTAGCATGGATGTCCGTGATGAAAATCGACCTGATGTTTCCCGATCTGACCAGCCGTGCCGTGCAATACAACGCTCGCGCCTCGGTAGCGGATTTTGACGCATGCATGGCCAATTACACCCGCCTGGCCCGGCAGGCCAAGGCAGAGGTGGCCGGTATTTATGACCTGCCTTATGGCATGGGCAAGGCCGAGCGGCTGGACGTGTTCCCTGCCTGCGCGCAACCCGCGCCGCTGTTTGTCTTCATCCACGGTGGCTATTGGCATTCGCAAAGCAAGGAGGACGCCTGCGGCATGGCGGGCGTACTGCACCAGCACGGCATTGCGCTGGCCACGGTGGAATACACCCTGCTGCCCGAGGCTACGCTGGCAGAGGCGGTGCGCGAAGTACGCAGCGCCATTGCCTGGCTGTACCGGCATGCCGCCCAGTACGGCATTGACCCGCAACGCATCCATGTCGGCGGTAGCTCAGCCGGCGCCCATCTGGCGGGCATGTTGTTCGCCCCGGATTGGCAGCAGGATTACGGTTTGCCCGCCGATGTGATCAAGGGCGTGCTGGCACTGAGCGGCCTGTATGACATCCGTCCGCTGTGTGACATCTACGTCAACGACTGGCTGCGCTTGTATCCCGATCAGGCTGCACGGCTCAGCCCGCTGCTCTGCCTGCCCCCGGCTGTGCAGGCGGGCAAGCTGGTGTTGAGTGTGGGCGGCAAGGAAACCGACGGTTTCCGGCATCAGACGCTGGCTTATCATCAGGCCGCAAGCGCAAAGGGGCTGGAGGTGACGCTGGTGGAGGACAGTCACAACAACCATTTTTCCCTGCTGGATGAACTGGCGATAGCCGACAGCCCCTTGAGCCTTGCCTTGTTACGGATGATGGACATGTAAGTACTACGGCACAGCACGGCAATCTCACCGTGCTGTGCCTATTGTCATGCTGCTGGACAGGAAGATCTGCGCTTACAGCTGTGGCTGACTCAGGCTGATGTGCTGGCGCAGGAATGGGCCAAAATCCTGTCGCCGTACTTCGTGGCAACCCTGGAAGTCATCCAGCGCCAGTTGCAGGTAATTGACCGCATCATCCGGACGGATCAGCAATCTGCGACGGCTCAGGTCGGTCAGCGTGGTAAAGGTGGTCCATTCCTCTTCAATCTGGCCGCTGCCGGCATCCACCAGATTGCTGGCGCCACGCGGGCGGTCAAACTTGTTGGCAATCTTGGCCACCAGGGCGATGGCTTCGTCCGCTGACTGCGGCGTGCGGCAGAACTGCACATAATAAGCCGCCCGTACAAAGCGCCCGGTCGAGGTGTCGTCTGCCGGCAAGCCTGCCAGTGCATTACCTACATCTTCGGTGCGTGCCAGATGCCGGCCAAAGCGCTGTTCGCGTTTGCCCAGGTTGGATACATGCGCGTAGTTGTCCAGATTGGTCAGATGCCAGTCAAACGCGGGGCCATTGGTCATCACCCCGACCGGGTTGTCATGGACCACGGCCTGTCCGCGGTCGAACTCGATCACCAGGCCGCGTGCCTGTGCATCGAACACCGCGTAGTGGAAGGGGGCGGGCGTGTTGTCCAGGCTAGGCAGCTGGTCCACCCAGAACCGGGACTGGCTTACAAGCTGACGTACTTCCTCGCAATCGGCACAGCGTGCCAGCAGCCAGCTGCCCACCTCCGATACGGCAATCAAGGTTCTGCTGTCCTGCTGCTGCGGTGTTGGCAGCGTGGTTTCAGCAAACATGTTCATGTTCACGCTCAGGCCCGCGTCATTGATGCCGGCAACCGATGGCAGGCGCTCTGCATTCAGGCGCAGGTCGATGGAGAGAAAGGCGTGGCTTGACGCATAGTGCGTGGCGGGAAAGCCTGACGGAACCTGACCATTGAATGCAGTGCCACGCGGGTAGTAGGACAGGACAAAATCCAGTTCCTGGCCAAACTCCAGCGTACGTCCCTGGTAGGCATTGCCGTGTTGATCGGTCAGCATGAAGGTGGTGCACATGGTGTGGGCCTTTATCAAGTTGCAGGGCAGATGAAGGGCCGGTTCCGTGTTTGCTGCTGCACGGCAACCGGTTGCTGGGAACAAGACGCAGCGCGTTAGCCAGTACAGGCTGACACTGCCTTTCAGGTGGCAGGTGCTATCAGCGCATGCAGCCCGCCCCAGGCAATTTGCAGGCCGACGGCAAAAATCAGGAAGGCCATGAAGCGGTTGATCATGTTTTCCGATGCCGCCCCCAGCCGCGCCACCAGCTGCCCGGCATTCAGATAGCACAGGTAAATCAGCACGCTCATGGCGGCCATGCCGATGATCAGCCCGCTGGTACTCAGTGCCGAGCGGACATAGCTTTCGTTGTAACTGTGCGCGCTGAGGGTGAGCACCACCGAGATGGTGCCCGGCCCCACGGTGAGGGGAAAGGACAGCGGGTAGAACAGGTCGTTCTCCACACTGCTGGGCTGCCCGGCATCCACTGCTGCCGATTCCGCGCTATTGGCTGACTTGTCCTGGCTGCTGGCCGTGCTGCTGAGCGATGTCCAGCCCATCTTGCAAATCATGATGCCGCCGGCCAGCTTCACCACCGGAATCGACAGGCCGAACAGCATCAGGATCCAGCGCCCCATGAACAAGGCTGCAATCACCGTCAGCATGGCGTACCAGGCAATCTTGCGGATGGCCAGCTTGCGCTCATTCAGCGGCAGATGGCGGAAATAAGGGTTGACGATGAAGGCGGTGCCTATCGGGTCCACCACCGGAAACAAGGTGATGAAACCGACAAAGGCGGCATGCAGCACGGTATTGAAATCATCCAGCAAGGCAATCATGACAGGCATCCGGGAGGGTGATTGCAGGGTTTTCCGTGCAACTTGGCAGGGCGTGTCGCCACGGTTTTGCGACGCTAGCACGGGCCTGTCGGCGGCCTCAATGTGCCACCCGGCTTGATCTACGCATTCCGATACCATCTTGGGAAACTTCCCAGCCCCACTTGATTGCCCGGCCAGGCAGGACAACACGGGTGTGCACAGGAAAACGGGGTGAAATGCCGCCGGGGATTCCGTATCATGCAGCTTTGCCGCCAGCCTGTTGCCGGGCGGCACCATCCCTGTCATCAAGGCCTGTCATGTCCCTTACCCGGCAAATCCCCCGCGAAGAAATCAAGACCATGCCGCTGTTTCCGGCGCTGACCCCGGAACAGGTATGCATGCTGGACAGCCCGGAAGCACTGGCCGCCGCCATGCCTGCCCTGCTGGCGGCTCCGGTGCTGGGTTTTGATACCGAATCCAAACCCACCTTCCGCAAGGGCGAGGAGTCGGACGGCCCGCATCTGATTCAACTGGCCGATAGCCAGTGCGCCTGGCTGGTGCCGGTGGTGAAGGGCGTGTTGCCGGAGGAAATCAAAGCCTTGCTCGCCGACCCGGCGCATCCGCTGGTGGGCTTTGATCTGGTGTCCGACCGCGCCCTGCTGAAAAGCCGGCTGGGCGTGGAGTGCGGCGGCTTGATCGACCTGGGTAATCTGCTGCCCTCGGACGATGCCCGCATCACCGTGGGCGCGGTGCAGGCGGTGGCGCGCTTGTTTGGCCAGTACTTTCGCAAGTCGAAAAAGCTGTCCACCACCAACTGGTCACGCCTGCCACTCAGCCCGGCCCAGCAGGCCTATGCCGGTAACGACGCCTGGGTGGCGCTGCGGGTGTATCAGGAACTGCAAGCCCGTGGCCTGTTGCAGGAAAGCACGGCATGAGCGACTGGACGCGCGACTTTGCCATTCTGGACGCGCTGGACGAGGCCAGCCGCGCCCAGTTGCTGGCGCACAGCCATGCCATGCAAGCCCCGGCTGGCACGGTGCTGTTCCGCGAAGGCAGCCCGTGTCAGGCCTATCTGTTCTTGCAGCAAGGGCAGATCCGGGTACAGAAAGTGGGCGAAAACGGCCGCGAAATCACCCTGTACCGGGTGGAAAGCGGGCAAACCTGCATTGTCACCACCGCCTGCCTGATGAGTGGCAACGATTACGATGCCGAAGGCGTGGCCGAAACCGCCATCCGCGCCCAGGCCCTGCCCATTTCAGCTTTCCGTCAGTTATTGGCCAGCTCGGCGGCCTTTCGCGATTTCGTGTTTCGCGCCTATGGCAGCCGCATTGCCGACCTGCTGCTGCTGATTGAAGAAGTCAGCTTTGGCCGCATCGACCAGCGGTTGGCCGCCTGTCTGTTGCAGCGTGCCCGTGGCCAGGCCGCACTGAGTACTACCCATCAGGAACTGGCAGCAGAACTGGGTAGCGCGCGCGAGGTGATCAGCCGCCAGCTGAAAGAATTCGAGCGCCGTGGCTGGATTCGCCTTGGCCGTGGCCAGCTGCAGCTGCTGGATGCTGGCGCCTTGCAGCAGCTGACCGGCAAATAGCTTGTGGTATTTGTGGCTGGCCGCGCCGCTGTGTGATCTAGTCACTGAAGCGGACTGCCGCAAGGTCTAGCATCTCCTCATCGCCATCCCGCATGGCCCCTGACCGAGGAGAACAACATGTCCCCGAATGTAGGCGGCATCGACCGCACCCTGCGCATTGTCATTGGCATTGCCCTGATCGTCGCCAGCGTGGCCGGCCTGCTGCCGGTATGGGGCTGGATTGGCGTGGTGCCGTTGGCTACCGGGTTGATTCGCTGGTGTCCGGCCTATCTGCCCTTCGGCATCAAGACCTGCAAGCTGAAATAGGCGCGGCTGGCAAAATCCCTGCTGCTGCGTTGTGCCTCCTTGCCGTACTCTTTGTACTGTCTGCGTCGGCGCGCCTTGCCCCAGGGGCGCTGCGCTATTTTGCCCGCCGCGCACATGCATGTGGGCATGCTTGCAAAACCCTGCTGCTGCGTTGTGCTGTTTTCTCAGCGGCAGGTACTAACCTGCCCGAATGGCCGTAGCCGGTGGCATGGTGTAGCCTGACAGCCTTGTTTTCATCCGGTCTGCCCATGTCTGCCACACCACCTGCCCGCCCACTGTTGCAACGCATCAGCCCCTTGCTGGGGCTGCTGCCCTTTCTGCGTCCCTACCGCCATCGCGCCTGGCTGGCCCTGCTGGCGCTCACCGTGGCTGCCGTCTCCACGCTGGTGTTGCCGATGGCCTTCCGCGTGCTGATCGACCAGGGTTTTTCCAGCCGCAATGCCGGTCACATCAACCAGTATTTCCTGATGCTGTTTGGCGTGGCGGTGGTACTGGCGCTGGCCACCGCCGGGCGTTTTTACCTGGTGTCCTGGCTGGGTGAGCGGGTAACGGCGGATGTGCGCAGCGCGGTGTACCGCCACGTCATCAGCATGAGCCCGCAGTATTTCGAAACCACCCAGACCGGCGAAGTGTTGTCGCGCCTCACCACCGACACCACGCTGGTGCAGACGGTGATCGGCACCAGCCTGTCCATGGGCCTGCGCAATGTGCTGCTGATGCTGGGGGGGCTGGTGATGCTGGCCATGACCAGCCCCAGCCTCACCGGCTACATTCTGGTGACGCTGTTGCTGGTGGTGCTGCCCATCGTGCTGTTTGGCCGCCGCGTGCGGGCGCTGTCCAAGTCTAGTCAGGACCGCATTGCCGATTCCAGCGCCATGGCCGGTGAGGTGCTGAACGCCATTCCCACCGTGCAGGCCTTCAACCAGCAGACGGCGGAAGCCAGCCGCTTTGTCGGCTCGGTGGAGCTGAGC
>NZ_JAELUD010000088.1:0-15106 GCF_016429185.1 Aquitalea sp. ASV11 | reverse complement strand
AACTCTTCTCTCAGATCCATGATGCTTTGGGCTTTCCAGGGCATGTTTATTCCGCGAGTGAAAGGTCTCGCGAAAGTGTCACCCATGTCCTCGCACACCTGTCAGCTATCTCTCCGGTCTATACAGCAACGAAAGAAATGCCACAGCTTTGCTGACAGACGGCAAATGAAAATGCCCGCCGAGCTTTCTTGTGGAAAGCGCAGCGGGCATGGTGTGCATCCTGCCGGGAATCAGCTCTTTTTCTGCGGACGCTTCCAGCCAGGAATGCTGACCTGACGCGCACGTGCCACGGTCAGGGTATCGGCCGGGGCGGTGCGGCTGATGACCGAACCTGCCCCTACAGTAGCACCGGCTTCCAGCGTGACCGGGGCAACCATCAAGGTGCCGGAACCGACAAACACATTGTCCTGGATGACCGTCTTGAACTTGTTCACGCCGTCGTAATTGCAGGTGACAGAACCGGCGCCCACATTCACCTTGCTGCCGATTTCAGCATCGCCAATATAGGTAAGGTGATTGACCTTGGAACCCAGGCCAACCGTGCTCTTCTTGATTTCGACAAAATTGCCGACATGCACTTCGTCAGACAATGCCGCGCCCGGACGCAGGCGGGCATACGGGCCGATGCGGCAATCCGCCCCGACTACGGCATCTTCCAGATGCGAGAACGCGGCGATACGGGTGCCTGCCGCGATCTTGACGTTTTTCAGCACGCAGTTGGCACCGATCTCGACATTATCACCCAGCTCCACCACGCCCTCGAACACACAATTGACGTCGATGCTGACATCTCGCCCATGCTGCAATTGGCCACGGATGTCGATACGCGCCGGGTCGGCCAGCGTGACACCGGCCGTCAGCAGCTCGCGCGCCTGGTTCTGTTGCAGGATGCGCTCCAGCTCGGCCAGTTGCAGCTTGTTATTCACGCCGGCAGCCTCCCACGAAGCCGAAACGCTGGCGCTTTCCACCGTCACGCCATCCGCCACGGCCAGTGCCAGCACGTCGGTCAGATAATATTCACCCTGGGCATTGCCATTGCGCAGTGCCTGCAGCCAGCCAGAGAGCTGGCGGTTGGGCAGCACCATCATGCCGGTATTGATTTCACGGATGGCCAGTTGCTCCGGCGTGCAATCCTTGTGCTCGACAATGGCCTTGAGTTTGCCATCGTTGCCACGCAGCATGCGGCCATAACCGCTGGCATCTTCCAGCACGTCGGTCAGCACCGCCATGCCATCACCAGCAGCAGCAATCAGTTGTTGCAGGGTTTCGCTACGGGTCAGTGGTACATCGCCGTACAGCACCAGGGTCTTGCCTTCGCTTGGCAGTGCCGGCAAGGCCATTTTCAGTGCGTGACCAGTACCCAGTTGTTCGGCCTGCTCGGCCCAGACAATGTCTTCATCCTTGATAGCCTGGCGGACCTGATCGCCACCGAAACCATATACCACCACCAGCCGCGCCGGATTCAGGCTGCGGGCCGTGGCGATGACGCGGGCGAGCATTGGCGCACCACCGATCGGGTGCAAAACTTTGGGTTTGGCGGAGTACATGCGGGTACCCTTGCCCGCTGCCAGAATCACGATATTGAGGCTGTCCATGCGAACTCTTTGCTGACCAAAAATGAAAAAGGCTGCCACAAAGTGGCAGCCTGCAACTATACACGAATCGTTCCCGCGCTTTTAGTGCACACGCTTCTTGAGGTAGTCCAGCGCCTTGAGCTGGGCAATGGCGGCTGCCAGGGCAGCGTGAGCCTTTGCCGTGCTCAGGTCGTCGGTAGCATGCTGCAGAGATTCTTCTGCTGCACGCTTGGCCTCATTGGCGCGCGCTTCGTCGAGATCCTCGCCGCGGATCGCCGTATCAGCCAGGACGGTGATGTGGGTGGGCTGCACTTCCAGCATGCCGCCGGAGACAGCCACCAACACTTCTTCCTTGCTGCCCGGTACGGTCATGCGCAGCACACCGGGCTTGATACGGGTCAGGAGCGGCACGTGTCGCGGATAAACACCGATCTCACCTTCCAGCGCCGGAGCGACCAGGAACTCGGCTTCACCCGAGTAGATGAGTTGTTCGGTGCTGACCACTTCCACATGCATCTTGGACATAAGCCCTCTCCTTAATTAAAGGGTCTTGGCTTTCTCAGCGGCTTCTTCGATCGCGCCAACCATGTAGAACGCTTGTTCCGGCAGGTGGTCGTATTCGCCAGCGAGAATTGCCTTGAAGCCCTTGATGGTATCGCGCAGGGAGACGTATTTGCCCGGGGAACCGGTAAACACTTCAGCTACGTGGAAGGGCTGGGACAGGAAGCGCTGAATCTTACGCGCACGTGCCACTACCAGCTTGTCGTCCTCGGACAGTTCGTCCATACCCAGAATGGCGATGATGTCGCGCAGTTCCTTGTAGCGCTGCAGCGTGGATTGCACGCCACGGGCTACGGAGTAGTGCTCGTCACCAACCACCAGCGGGTCCAGCTGACGGGAAGTGGAGTCCAGCGGGTCAACGGCCGGGTAGATACCCAGGGCAGCGATGTCACGGGACAGAACCACGGTCGCGTCCAAGTGGGCGAAGGTGGTAGCCGGAGACGGGTCGGTCAAGTCATCCGCAGGTACGTATACGGCCTGGATGGAGGTAATGGAACCATCCTTGGTCGAAGTAATACGTTCTTGCAGACGGCCCATTTCTTCGGCCAGCGTCGGCTGGTAACCCACTGCGGAAGGCATACGGCCCAGCAGAGCGGATACTTCGGTACCGGCCAGGGTGTAACGGTAGATGTTGTCTACGAACAGCAGAACGTCACGGCCCTTGCCGGAAGCGTCCTTCTCGTCACGGAAATGCTCGGCCATGGTCAGACCGGTCAGTGCAACGCGCAGACGGTTGCCCGGCGGCTCGTTCATCTGGCCATACACCATCGCAACCTTGTCCAGTACGTTGGAGTCCTTCATTTCGTGGTAGAAGTCGTTACCTTCACGGGTACGCTCACCTACACCAGCGAACACGGACAGACCGGAGTGGGCCTTCGCGATGTTGTTGATCAGTTCCATCATGTTCACGGTCTTGCCTACACCGGCACCGCCGAACAGACCAACCTTACCACCCTTGGCAAACGGGCAGAGCAGGTCGATCACCTTGATGCCGGTTTCCAGCAGGTCGGTAGCGGAAGACAGCTCGTCAAACTTCGGAGCGGACTGGTGAATGGCGCGACGTGCGTCGGTAGCCACCGGACCAGCTTCGTCAACCGGGTTACCCAGTACGTCCATGATGCGACCCAGAGTGGCGCTACCAACCGGCACCGAAATCGGTGCGCCGGTGTTGGCTACAGCCATGCCACGCTTCAGGCCGTCCGAGCTACCCATCGCAATGGTACGGACCACGCCGTCGCCCAGCTGTTGCTGGACTTCGAGCGTCAGGTCAGCGTCAACCAGCTTCAGGGCATCATAAACCTTCGGCATGGCGTCGCGCGGGAATTCCACGTCGATCACCGCACCAATGATTTGTACGATTTTGCCTTGGCTCATTATCGGTTCCTAAACATTTAACTTTTACAGTCTGTGTAACGGCTTACACCGCTGCGGCACCAGCCACAATCTCAGACAGCTCAGTGGTAATTGCCGCTTGACGGGCCTTGTTGTACACAAGGCGCAGCTGCTTGATCGTATTACCGGCGTTGTCGGTTGCAGCTTTCATGGCCACCATACGCGCTGCCTGTTCGGAAGCCATATTTTCGGCCAGAGCCTGATAAACCACCGACTCCAGGTAACGCTTGACCAAGAACTCCATCAGGCTGGGTGCATCCGGTTCGTAGAGGTAATCCCACGAATGCGAGTGCTCCACCACCATGTGTTGCGGAGTCAACGGCAGGAGCTGTTCGAGCGTCGGTTCCTGTTTCATCGTGTTGATGAAACCGGAGTAGACGATGTAAACCGCGTCCAGTTCGCCTTCAGCGTACTGTTTGAACAGCACTGTAAGCGGGCCAATTAGTTTGTCCATCTTCGGCACATCGCCGAGCTGGACTGCGCTTGCCACAACATTGAGGCGAGCACGCTGGCAGGCAGCAACGGCCTTCTGGCCGAGGCAGCACACGTCGATTTCGACGTTCTGTTCCTGCAGTTCCTTGACCTTGGCATAGAAGCGCTTGAACGAGTTCACGTTCAGGCCGCCACACAGGCCCTTGTCAGAGGAAACCAGGATGATACCAGCGCGCTTGACAACGTCACGGCGTGCAAGCAGTGGATGACCAAGATCCGCGTTTGCCTGAGCAAGGTGCGCCATAACCGTGCGCACCTTCTCAGCATAAGGACGGGCAGCGCGCATACGCTCTTGCGTTTTGCGCATCTTGGAGGTTGACACCATTTGCATCGCGCGAGTGATCTTCTGCGTGTTTTGCACGCTTCGGATCTTGGTGAGAATCTCTTTACCGACTGCCATTCCTGAACCTTTCTTTAGCTACGACGTGAGTCGAAAGGCTCAGTTGAAGCTGTAGCCAGCCTTGAACGATTCCATCGCCTTGGCCAGTACCTTCTCGTTGTCGCCGGACAGGTCGCCCGAAGCGTTAACGGCGGCCAGCAGGTCGCTGTGGTTCGCACGGACGTAAGCGAGGAACTCAGCTTCGAATGCCAGGGCCTTCTTCACCGGAACGTCTTCGTAGCTGCCCTTGTTCACAGCCCACAGGGTCAGTGCCATTTCGGCAGTGGCCAGCGGCACGAACTGCTTCTGCTTCATCAGTTCGGTAACCACTTCACCGTGTTGCAGCTGCTTGCGGGTAGCTTCGTCCAGGTCGGAAGCGAACTGCGAGAACGCAGCCAGTTCACGATACTGGGCCAGCGCCAGACGGATACCGCCACCGAGCTTCTTGATGACCTTGGTCTGGGCCGCACCACCCACACGGGATACCGAGATACCGGCGTTGATGGCCGGACGGATACCTGCGTTGAAGAGGTCGGATTCCAGGAAGATCTGGCCGTCGGTAATGGAAATCACGTTAGTCGGAACGAAGGCGGAAACGTCACCAGCCTGGGTTTCGATGATAGGCAGTGCGGTCAGCGAACCGGTCTTGCCCTTCACTTCGCCGTTGGTCAGTTTTTCCACTTCATCCGCGTTGATGCGGGAAGCGCGTTCCAGCAGACGGGAGTGCAGGTAGAAAACGTCACCCGGGTAAGCTTCACGGCCCGGCGGACGACGCAGCAGCAGGGAGATCTGACGGTAGGCAACGGCTTGCTTGGACAAGTCATCGTATACGATCAGTGCATCTTCGCCACGGTCGCGGAAGTATTCGCCCATCGCGCAACCGGAGTACGGGGCGATGAACTGCAGGGCAGCGGCTTCGGAAGCGGTAGCGGCCACGATGATGGTGTGACCCAGTGCACCGTGCTCTTCCAGCTTGCGTACCACGTTGGCAATGGAGGATGCTTTCTGACCTACGGCAACGTAGATACAAACAACACCAGTGCCTTTTTGATTGATGATGGCGTCCAGAGCAACGGCGGTCTTGCCGGTCTGACGGTCGCCAATGATCAGCTCACGCTGGCCACGGCCTACCGGTACCATGGAGTCAATCGCCTTCAGGCCGGTCTGCATCGGCTGGGATACCGACTGACGCGCAATCACGCCCGGCGCGATCTTTTCGATCGGGCTGGACAGCTTGGCGTTGATCGGACCCTTGCCGTCGATCGGCTGGCCCAGGGCGTTGACAACACGGCCCACCAGTTCCGGACCTACCGGCACTTCCAGAATGCGACCGGTACACTTGACTTCGTCGCCTTCGGAAATGTGTTCGTACTCACCCAGAACCACGGCGCCGACAAAGTCGCGCTCCAGGTTCATGGCGAGGCCGTAGGTGTTGCCCGGGAACTCGAGCATTTCGCCCTGCATCACGTCTGCCAGACCGTGGACACGAACGATACCGTCGGTCACGGAAATTACCGTACCCTTGGTACGGACTTCAGCGCCTTCAGCCAGGTTCTGAATCTTGGCCTTGATCAGATCGCTGATTTCAGAGGGGTTCAACTGCATGATCTCTCCTAATTCTTGAGGCTTGCCGCCATCGCTTGCAGCTTGCCGCGCACGGAACTGTCGATGACATCGTCACCGACCAGCACGCGCACACCACCGATCAGATCGGCATTGTCACGCACATCAAGACGTACGGTTTTGCCGTACTGCTTGGAAAGCGTGCTGGTGAGTTCGGCTTTCTGTTCTTCAGTCAGCGGGAACGCCGTTTCAACTTGCGCATCAACGATGTTTTCCGCTTCGGCCTTGAACAGTTCAAACTGACTGGCGATATGCGGCAGCAGCATCAGGCGGTGGTTCTCGATCAGGGCGACCAGAAAGTTTTTTACGCTTTCGTTGGCTCGCTCGCCGAGGACTTCCAGCATCAGCGCCTCAACCTCTTTTGCGGTATGTTTCGGATTGGTGACAACTTCAACCATATCCGGGTTGTTCACCATGGCAGCCAGCCACGCAAGCGCATCGGACCACTGGTCCAGCGTACGCGTTTCGGTGGCGAGGCTGTATACCGCTTCGGCGTAGGGCCTTGCGACGGTAATGAGTTCTGCCATGAGTTAATTAAAACTCCGCTTTGATGGAGGAAAGCAGGTCGGCGTGCTTGGCTGCATCGATCTCTTTGCGCAGGATCTTCTCTGCGCCGATAACGGCCAGTTGGGCTACCTGCTCACGCAGTGCCTCCTTGGCGCGCATCACTTCCTGATCGATCTGACCCTTGGCGTCAGCCACAATACGGGCACCTTCGGTGCTGGCATTGTCTTTGGCTTCGTCCACGATCTGGGAGGCACGCTTCTCAGCAGCAGTAATGATTTCCATTGCCTGTTGCTTGGCTTTGCGGATTTCGTCCGCAACGCGCTTTTCAGCAGCTTCCAGATCTTGCTTGCCACGTTCTGCAGCGGCCAGGCCGTCTGCAATACGCTTGGCACGCTCTTCCATCATATTGGTAAGCGGAGGCCAAACAAACTTCATGGTGAACCATACCAGGATGGCGAACGTGATCGCCTGGCCCAGTAGTGTTACGTTAAATTCCACGCTTGTTTTCCTCCAGAGAATGACTTCTACACAAACCGTTTACTGGCTAAAAATTAGCCACCCAGAGCTGCTTTGGCAGCGGACAGGAACGGGTTGCTGAAGGTGTACAGCATGGCAACACCCACACCGATCATGGAGATCGCATCCAGCAGACCGGCGATAATGAACAGCTTGGTTTGCAGAACCGGGATCATTTCCGGTTGACGGGCGGAGGCCTCGAGGAATTTGCCACCCAGAATGGCGAAACCGATAGCAGTGCCGAGAGCGCCAAGGCCAATGATCAGAGCAGCTGCGATAGCGGTCATCGACTGAATCTGAGAAACGAGTGCTTCCATTGTGTATCTCCTAAGACTTATGCAAGGATGGTTGGTAAAAAAAACTAAAACAAAGGTAAAGCTCTAAAAAAACAGATACCACAAACTCTTTAGTGCGCTTCCACTGCCAGGCTCAGGTACACGATGGTCAGCATCATGAACACGAAGGCCTGCAGGGTGATGATCAGGATGTGGAAGATGGCCCACGGTGCACCCAGGATCCACTGTGCGCCCCAGGGCAGCAGTGCGATCAGGATGAAGATCAGTTCGCCGGCGTACAGGTTACCGAACAAACGAAGCGAGAGAGAGATCGGCTTGGCGGCCAGTTCGACCAGCTGGAAGATGAAGTTCAGCGGGGCCAGGATGATGGCGCCAATCGGGTTGTGGGTGTGGAACGGTGCGGTCAGCAGTTCCTTGCCCCAGCCGCCCAGGCCCTTGGCCTTGATGGAGAAGCCGATGATGCACAGGAATACGGACAGCGACATGGCGAAGGTGGCATTCACGTCAGCGGACGGAACCGAACGGAAGTAGATGTGATGCGGCTCCAGACCGAAGAAGGTGTGGCCGATCCACTGGGCCAGATTCGGCAGCAGGTCAACCGGCAGCATGTCCATTGCGTTCATCAGGAAGATCCAGCAGAAGATGGTCAGCGCCAGCGGGGCGATGACTTTGCTCTTGGCATGGAAGATTTCCTTAACCTGGGTATCCACCAGTTCGATGATGGATTCGACGAACAACTGCAGCTTGCCCGGATTTTCCAGGCTGGCACGACGGGCCACCATGGCAAATACACCGGCAAACACAAAAGCCAGGAACAGGGAGACGGAGAAAGTGTCTACGTGCAGGCTCCAGAAACCACGAGCCGGGGACGGATCGGAATTCCAGAACGTAAGGTGGTGATTAATGTACTCAATTGCGTTGCTTGCCATCGCTCTTTTCTCAATTATTTGATTAGAAGCCCTAACCAGTAGCCGGACACCGTGGCGAAAAAGCCTGCCAGCAAACCCACTACCGATAAATCCTTGAAAAACACCAAAGATGCACCAAACATTAAGACAGTCAGAATGAATTTGACTGCCTCAGCCTTGAAGTGCGCCTTCATCAGCACCGCAGGTGGGACATGCCGCTTGGCGTAGGCGATTCTTGCATACACTGCGGCGGGAATGAGCGCCGACAGCCCCCCAAGCAGAACCGACACCGGAACAACAACGGTGCCGGCGCTTAGCACGGCACCAAGTAGTACAGCCACTACAAGCAGTTTTGCTTGCAGGCGCAGTACGCGCCCGACTTCCGGATTTTGCATGTCCGACACTTAAAAAATCGCTCGATTATAGGCTGAGCGCTTGATTTGCGTCAAACTGAACATCACCCGCACCATTGCAGTGCAACATAAAATCATTTGCTTGATTTTGCTTGAAGTTTTTCAAGCAAGCGTTCCAGGTCGTCCAGATTGGCATACTCCACCTGCAAACGCCCCTGCCCGCGTGCACCGTGGCGGATGCTGACCTTGGCACCAATGCGTTCCGACACCTCTTGTTCCAGGCGGGCAATGTCCGGATCGACACGCCTTTGTGCTACCTGTGGTGTGGTTTTTTGGTCAGACAATTGTTGGACACGACGTTCCACTTCGCGCACTGACCAGCCCTTTTCCACTGCCTCGTGCGCCAGCTCCAGCTGCTGCACCACCGGCAGGGCCAGCAGTGCGCGGGCATGACCCATTTCCAGTCGTCCCTGATGCAGCAGTGCCTGTACCGGCTCGGGCAGCGCCAACAGGCGCAGCAAATTGGACACTGCACTGCGTGAACGGCCCACCGCATCAGCCGCGCTTTCATGCGTCAGGCCGAATTCGCTGATCAGGCGCTTGAGGCCATGTGCTTCTTCGATGGGATCCAGTTCCTGGCGCTGGATGTTTTCAATCAGCGCCATGGCCAGGGCAGCTTCGTCGGCCACGGTCTTTACCACCGCCGGCACGTCGGCAAGCCCTGCCTTGCGGGCTGCGCGCCAGCGACGCTCACCGGCAATCAGCTCGTATTCTCCGAGGCCGATTTCACGTACCACGACCGGCTGGATCACGCCTTGCGCACGTATGGAGGCCGCCAGCTCGTCCAGCGCGGCCTCGTCCATATGGCTGCGCGGCTGGTATTTGCCGGGACGGATCAGGTCGATGGAAAGCGTGGTGAGGCGGTCATCCGCCACCGTGCTGGTGGCGAGGAGCGCGTCTAGACCGCGCCCGAGTCCTTTGAGTTTGGCCATGTTGTCAGACAGATGGAGTTGCAGTTGCGGGTTCGAGGCGGGCAGTCAGTTCCTGTGCCAGCGTGAGATAGGCTTGCGCGCCACGGGCATTACGGTCGTAGACCAGCCCTGGCAAGCCATGGCTGGGTGCTTCGGCCAGGCGCACATTGCGCGGGATGACGGTTTCGAACACCTTGTTGCCAAAGTGGCTGGCCAGTTGTTCGGACACCTGCTGTGAAAGATTACTACGTGCATCGAACATGGTGCGCAGCAGGCCCATGATTTCGATACGCGGATTCACCGCCACGCGCACCTTGCGCAAGGTGGTAACCAGATCGGACAGTCCTTCCAGCGCATAGTATTCGCACACCATGGGAATCAGCACGCTGTTGGCCGCCACCAGGCCGTTGAGGGTGAGCAGATTGAGCGAGGGCGGGCAGTCGATCAGCACATAGTCGTACTGGTCTTCCACTGCGCTCAGGGCATTCTTCAGCCGGGCTTCACGCGCCAGTTCGTTCACCAGTTCCAGTTCGGCCCCGCCCAGGTCGCGGTTGGCCGGCAGCACATGGTAGCCGCCTTCTTTGGCCGGCTGGCGCGCCTCTTCCACCGAGGCATCGCCCAGCAGCACGTGGTAGACGGAACGCTCCAGCGTCTGCTTGGCAATGCCGCTACCCATAGTGGCATTGCCCTGCGGGTCGAGGTCGACAATCAACACCCTGCGGCCCAGCTCGGCCAGACCTGCGGCCAGGTTGACCACGGTGGTGGTCTTGCCGACCCCACCTTTCTGATTGGCAACCGCGATCACGCGTGCATTCATTTAGCCACCATTCTCACCAGATGGCGTTCGGCGTCCAGACCGGGCACCGACACCGGTAGTACTTCGGCTACCGCTACCGTTTCCGGCAGCAGCGAGATTTCTTCGTAAGGATACACACCCTTCATGGCCAGGTATTGACCACCGTCGGCCAGTAGGTGCGGGGTGAGGCGGACAAACTCGGCCAGTTCCGCAAAGGCACGGCTGGTGATGCGATCGAACTTGTGTTCCGGCTGGTAGGCCTCGACGCGGCTGGTCACCACCTCGACATTGGTGAGACCCAATTCGATGACGGCCTGGCGCAGGAAGGTGGTTTTCTTGTGGTTGGCATCCAGCACCACCACTTGCAGGTCGGGACGGGCGATGGCCGCGGGAATGCCCGGCATGCCGCCACCAGAGCCCACATCCAGCAGGCGGGTGCCACCGTTCAGGTGCGGTACCAGCGACAGGCTGTCCAGCAGATGGTAGCTGACCATGCGCTGCTCTTCGCGCACAGCGGTCAGGTTGTAAGTGTGGTTCCACTTGGCCAGCAGGTTCAGATAGCCGTCCAGCAAGGCCAGCTGTTGTTCGGTCAGGCCCAGGGCCAGCTGTTCCAGCCCTTGTTTCAGTTCTGCAGTATGTGTCATGCGCTTGGCTTGCAATTATTCGGTTTTGGCGTCGGCAAAGCCGCGCTTCAGATGCACCATCAGCAGGGCAACCGCCGCCGGGGTGATGCCCTGGATGCGCGAAGCCTGACCCAGGGTTTCCGGGCGCTGCTGATTCAGTTTTTGCTGCACTTCCTTGGACAAGCCCTTGACCAGGCCGAAGTCGATGTCGGCGAGCAGGCGGACGTCTTCCAGGTTGTCACGGCGCGCCAGTTCTTCGTTCTGACGGTTGATATAGCCTTGATATTTGACCTGAATTTCCACTTGCTCGGCAACCACGTCATCCGCCACGCCACCTGCGGCTTCCGGCAGGGTCATCAGCTCGCGGTAAGCGACATTGGGGCGCTTGAGCAGGTCGAACAGGTTGTACTCGCGCTCGATACCCTTGCCCAGCAGGGCTTCCAGCGCAGCGGCATCCTGTAGCTTGGCCGGATGCAGCCAGGTGGTCTTCAGGCGGGCGGTTTCGGCTTCCACTGCGTCGCGCTTGCGACAGAAGGCATCCCACTGCGCATCGCCAACCAGGCCGAGCTTGCGGCCCATTTCGGTCAGGCGCAAGTCGGCATTGTCCTCGCGCAGTTGCAGGCGGAATTCGGCACGACTGGTAAACATGCGATAGGGCTCGGACACGCCCTTGGTGATGAGGTCGTCCACCAGCACTCCCAGGTAGGCCTCGTCGCGACGCGGACACCAGCCTTCTTCATCGCGCGAATACAGGGCGGCATTCAGGCCGGCCAGCAGGCCTTGCGCTGCGGCTTCTTCGTAACCGGTGGTGCCGTTGATCTGCCCGGCAAAGAACAGGCCCTTGATGGACTTGGTTTCGAGCGTGGATTTGAGGCCGCGCGGGTCGAAGTAATCGTATTCGATGGCATAGCCCGGCCGCAGGATGTGGGCGTTTTCCATCCCACGGATGGAACGCACCGCCGCCAGCTGGATATCAAACGGCAAGCTGGTGGAAATCCCGTTGGGGTAGAACTCGTGCGTGGTCAGGCCTTCCGGTTCCAGGAATACCTGGTGGCTGTCCTTGTCGGCAAAACGGTTGATCTTGTCTTCGATGGATGGGCAGTAACGCGGGCCCACCCCTTCAATCACGCCGGTAAACATCGGGCTGCGCTCGAAGCCGGAACGGATGATGTCGTGGGTTTGCTGATTGGTGTGGGTAATCCAGCACGGCAACTGCTTGGGATGCATGCTGCGCTGGCCACGGTAGGAGAACACCGGCTCGGGCGTATCCCCCGGCTGTTCTTCCATCACCGAAAAATCGATGCTGCGGCCATCAATACGCGGCGGCGTGCCGGTTTTCAGACGACCCACCGGCAAATCCAGCTCGCGCAGGCGCGCACCCAGCGTGGAGGCTGCCTGATCGCCAGCGCGGCCACCGGTGTAGTTTTCCAGGCCAACGTGAATTTTGCCGGACAGGAAAGTACCGGCCGTCAGCACCACGGTGCGGGCACGGAACACGATGCCGATGGCGGTGATGGCACCGGCCACCTGATCACCCTCGATCAGCAAATCATCCACCGGCTGCTGGAATAGCGTCAGATTGGGCTGATTCTCCAGCATTTCGCGGATGGCCGCCTTGTACAGAATGCGGTCGGCCTGCGCACGGGTGGCACGTACCGCCGGGCCCTTGGAGGCATTGAGGGTGCGGAACTGGATACCACCGATGTCGGTGGCCAGCGCCATGGCGCCACCCAGCGCATCCACCTCTTTAACCAGATGCCCCTTGCCGATGCCACCGATAGACGGGTTGCACGACATCTGACCAAGGGTCTCGATATTGTGGGTAAGCAGGAGCGTGGCGCGGCCCATGCGGGCGGCGGCCAGCGCGGCCTCGGTGCCGGCGTGTCCGCCGCCAACCACGATCACGTCAAACTGTGTGGGATAAATCATCGGCTGTACTCGGAAGCCCGTGCGCAAGAAGCAGGCAGGGCGAAGCGTGCAGGAAAAACGGCCTATTCTACGGCAAAACCGATTGCATGATAAGTCATTGATTTGTTTCGCCCCTGCTGTAACCGGCAGTTCAAACGCCGGTCATCCACAAGTCATATGCGCGAAATGTCTGCGTCAAACTCCATCACTAGCATGTGTTGCAAGGCCGGCCAAGCGAAAAGCTACTGCCAAATGAAGGAGTTGCCGTGCCCGTATCCGGAAATGGCTGACTGGCAGCACACCACAGCAAGGCTAGCATTCCGGATCAATACAACAAGCCCGTTCGCATATCCGCCAGGGGAGTAAGTCATGCAACTGAATGAAAGCATCAGTAGCCGCCGCCAGCTGAAACTGGGCGTGCGTGTAGCAGAAACGGCCGAAGACATCCGCCGCGCTCAGAAACTGCGCTTTGACGTATTTGCCGGTGAAATGGGTGCCGAGCTGTCATCGCAGGCCCTGGGTATTGATTGCGACGAGTACGACGCCCTGTGTGACCATCTGATTGTGGAAGATGCCAACAGCGGCCTGGTGGTGGGTACCTACCGCATGCTGCCGCCTGACATGGCACGCCGCGCCCCGTCCTTGTATTCCGAACACGAATTCGACCTCACCCGGCTGGACAACCTGCGCGACAGCCTGATTGAAGTGGGCCGCTCTTGCGTACACAAGGATTTTCGCAGCGGCGGTGTGATTGCCCTGCTGTGGTCCGGCCTGGCCGACTACGTACAGAAAAAAGGCGCTGCCTACCTGGCAGGCTGCGCCAGCGTAAGCCTGGCCGATGGTGGACATCAGGCTGTCAGCCTGTACCGCCAGCTGGAATCCAGCCACCTCAGTCCGGCCGAATGGCGTGTGTTCCCGCACCTGCCGCTACCGCTGGACCGCATTCACGACGATGCGCCCTCCTCGCCGATGCCGCCGCTGATCAAGGGCTATCTGCGCGCCGGGGCCTTCATCTGCGGTGAACCGGCCTGGGACCCGGACTTCAACTGCGCAGACTTCTTCATGCTGCTGCCGATGAGCCGCCTGACCGGCCGCTACAACCGTCACTTCGTAGGCTGATTCCCCAGCCTGCACAGCGCTGTCGCTGTCATCAGCCCGACCGAAGCCCCCGTTCGGCCGGGCTGTTCTGTTTGCCAAGCCGAACTGTCTGGCAGATTAAGCAGGATCAGCCAGCCGGAACCCGGCTACAATCCCGCCATGAGCTACGCATTTCACCCGGTGGGCATCGTCCATTCGCCCTACAAGGAAAAATTCGGCATCCCGCGCCAGCCGGCGCTGGCCCCCGCTGCCGACATCCAGATCGAGCTGTTGCCGCCATTCAATCACCCCGACACCGTGCGCGGGCTGGAAGCCTTCTCCCATGTCTGGATCAGCTTCGTCTTCCACCAGACCGCCCAGCGCGGCTGGCAGCCGCTGGTACGCCCGCCACGGCTGGGTGGCAATGCCAAGGTGGGCGTGTTTGCCAGCCGTTCCACCCACCGGCCCAATCCGTTGGGCCTGTCGCTGGTGGCGCTGCGCGGCATCGATACCACACATGGCGTGTGGCTGCATCTGGAGGGCGCGGACTTGCTGGATGGCACGCCGGTGCTGGACATCAAACCTTATATCCCGTTTGTGGAGGCCCACCCGGAAGCACGCGGCGGCTTTGTCGACGGCCCGCCGCCCAGCCTGGAAATATGCTGGAGCCAGCCGGCGCTGCAACAGCTGGCCGCCCTGCCCTCTGCGCCGCCGGGCCTGGCACAGCTGATTGAACAAGTACTGGCACAAGACCCGCGCCCGGCCTATCAGCACGACCCGGAACGCATCTACGGCGTGCGGCTTTATGACTACAACATCCGCTTTTGCATCCGGGATAACCATGCCCACGTGCTTGAAATCCAGCCGCTTGCCCCGAACTAAACTTCCATGCTCCGGTCACACCGGAGCCCTTTACTCTGGAGAATAAAATCATGACACCTCGCGCGAAGACGATCATGCTCGCCTTCACCCTGGTTTCTGTCCTGGCGGCACCGTTTGCGGAAGCCGCACGCCTGGGCGGAGGCAAGAGCGCCGGCATGCGCCGCTCGGCCCCGACCAAAAGCTACCAGCAGCCCACTCCGATGCCGGCTCCGGCACCTGCTCCGCAGGCTGCGCCGCAAGCCCAGCCC
>NZ_JAELUD010000087.1:0-15140 GCF_016429185.1 Aquitalea sp. ASV11 | reverse complement strand
GGATGTGCTCGCGCTGGCCGGGGTTGGCCTTCAGCCACTGGCCGAACAGCGCCTCGCAGCGAAAGCCGCCGTACAGGTCGGCATGGTCGAAAGTGGTGATGCCAAGCTGGATGGCGTGCTCCACCCAGGCTGCCAGTTCCGCAGGGGAGAAATTCCAGTCGTGCAGCCGCCACAGGCCGGCGGCTACCGGAGAAAAAACTGGCCCTCCGGGGGCCAGTTGTGTTGCGTGCAAAGGACTCATCAGGCAATCCGTTGTTCTGTAGTCGGGTCGAACAGCACGGCCTTGGAGACGTCGAACACCAGTTCCATGCTGTGGCCCGGCAGTTTGGCTTCGGTCGGGTGGGTACGGCAGCATACCTTGGTGTTGTTGAGCGAGACAAACACCAGGGTGTCCGGCCCGGTGGGTTCGATCACGTCGATATGGCAGGCCATCACCGGCAGGCCTTCGCGGTAGGCAGTGCGGGCGTCGGTGATTTGCTCCGGGCGGATGCCGAAGATGACTTCGCGGCCCAGCCACGGCTTCATCTTGTCCTGGGCATGCGGCAGCGGCAGGATGACGCAACCCTTGTCGTCACAGATTTTCACCCCCAGCACCCCGGCGGATTCCACCACCTGCGCCGGAATGAAGTTCATCGACGGCGAGCCGATGAAGCTGGCGACAAACAGGTTGGCCGGGTTGTCGTAGATGTCCTGCGGGCTGCCAAACTGCTGCACGATGCCGTCCTTCATCACCGCAATGCGGTCGCCCAGCGTCATGGCCTCGATCTGGTCGTGGGTGACATAGACGATGGTGGATTTCAGCCGCTGGTGCATCAGCTTGATTTCGGTACGCATTTCCACCCGCAGCTTGGCGTCCAGATTGGACAGCGGCTCGTCAAACAGGAAGATGGACGGGTTGCGCGCCAAAGCACGGCCCATGGCCACGCGCTGACGCTGGCCGCCGGATAGCTGCGAGGGCTTGCGGTCCAAGAGGTGGGTCATTTGCAGCATTTGTGCCACGCGCTCGACGGTGGCGTCGATTTCACCCTGCGGCATCTTGCGGATTTCCAGCCCGAAGCTGATGTTCTTGCGCACGCTCATTGACGGGTAGAGCGCATAGCTCTGGAACACCATGGCGATGTCGCGGTCCTTGGGCGACAGGTCGTTCACCCGTTTGCCACCGATTTCGATATCGCCGCTGGAAATGTCATCCAGCCCGGCAATCATGTTCAGCAGCGTGGATTTTCCACAGCCGGAGGGGCCCACCAGAATCAGGAACTGGCCGTCCTCGATGGCGATATCGATGCCTTTGAGCACCTCGGTGCCGTTGGCGTAAGTCTTGCACACATTATTGATGGAGAGAGCAGCCATCGTTCAACCTTTCACTGCACCGGCTGTCAGGCCACGCACGAAGTAGCGGCCGGCAACCATGTAAACGAACAGGGTGGGCAGGGCGGCAATGATGGCCGCTGCCATGTCCACGTTGTATTCCTTCACCCCGGTAGAGGTGTTCACCAGATTGTTCAGCGCCACGGTGATGGGCTGTGATTCGCCGGAGGCAAATACCACGCCGAACAGGAAGTCGTTCCAGATCTGGGTGAACTGCCAGATCACGCACACCATGAAGATGGGGCCGGAAATGGGCAGCAGGATGCGGAAAAAGATGGTCCAGAAACCGGCACCGTCAATGCGCGCGGCCTTGACCAGCTCGTCCGGGATGGTGACGAAGAAGTTGCGGAAGAACAGCGTGGTGAAGGCCAGGCCGTAAATCACGTGCACCATCACCAGCCCGCTGGTGGTATTGGCAATGCCCAGCTCGCCCAACAGGCGCGCCATCGGCAGCAGCACCACCTGGAAGGGAATGAAACAGCCCACCAGCAGCAGGGTGAACAGCACGTCCGAGCCACGGAAGCGCCACATCGACACCACATAGCCGTTGACTGCGCCAATCAGGGTGGAAATCAGCACCGAGGGCACCGCCATCTTCACCGAGTTCCAGAAAAAGCCCTTCATGCCGCCACATTCCACGCCGGTGCAGGCGCTGGACCAGGCCTTGCTCCAGGCATCAAGGGTGATGGATTGCGGCAGGGCAATCAGGTTGCCGCCACGGATGTCGTCCAGGGTTTTCACCGAGGTGGACAGCATCACGTACAAGGGCAGCAGGTAGTAAATGGCCATCAGCACCAGTGCGGCATACAGCACGATGCGGCCGGGAGTCAGGTGTTTAGCCACGTTTGGCGCTCCTTGTTTCCATATACATCAGCGGCACCAGTACGGCGACGATGGTCATCAGCATCATCATGGCCGAGGCAGCCCCCAGGCCCAGCTGGCCACGGGTAAAGGCAAACTGGTACATGAAGATGGCCGGTACGTCGGACGCCGTGCCGGGGCCGCCGCCGGTCAGTGCCATCACCAGGTCGAAGCTCTTGATGGCGATGTGCGACAGGATCAGCAGCACGCTGAAAAACACCGGGCGCAGGCTGGGGATGATGATGCGCCAGTAGATGACCGGCAGGCTGGCACCATCCACCTGGGCGGCCTTGATGATGGAGTCGTCAATGCCGCGCAAACCGGCCAGGAACAGCGCCATCACAAAACCCGACGACTGCCACACCCCGGCAATCACCACGGTGTAGATGGCCTTGTCCGGGTCCACCAGCCAGTCGAAGGTGAAGTCGGGAAAGCCCCAGTCATTGATGACCTTCTGCAGGCCCATGTCGGGGTTGAGCATCCATTTCCAGGCGGTGCCGGTCACGATGAAGGACAGCGCCATCGGGTACAGGTAGATGGTACGCAGCGTGCCTTCGGCGCGGATTTTCTGGTCGAGCAACACGGCGAGGAACAGGCCGACGGCCAGCGTGCAGCCGATGAACAGGCCGCCGAAAATGCCCAGATTGGCCACGGCAGTCCACCAGCGGTCATTCTCGAACAGCGCCTGGTACTGGATCAGGCCGGCCAGGTCCATTTGTGGCAGCAGTCGCGATTCGGTCAGCGACAGCCAGCCTGTCCAGGCAATGAAGCCGTAGACGAACACCAGGCTGATCAGCAAGGTGGGCGACAGCACCAGCTTGGGCAACCAGCGGTCTGCCAGCGCCGACAGGCTGGCTTGTGATTGGGATGAGGACATGAATCAATCCTTGCATGCAGCCGTGGCGTGCTGGCGCAGGCGCGCAGCAGGCCGCGTCCCGACCGTGTTCACGGTGCGGAAGGGCAGTCGGCGTACATGTTTTGCTTCGGTGTGGGACAGACAACTGCCGGGCAGGCTTGGCCGGCAGCTGTCTACGGCATAGCGCGCCCGGGCAGCAGGCCCGGGGCAATATGGCTGCTTGCTTAATGCACCTTGCCAGCCTTGGCCAGACGCTCGGTGGCGGTTTTCGGGCTCATGGAGGAGTTCATGAACTGCGAAATCACGTCATCAATCGCGCCTTCGGTGGCAGACGGCATGGCCATCTTGTGGGCAAAGCTGGGCACCAGGCCGCCGCTCTTGGAGGCAGCGGTCAGGTCGGCCTTGGACTTCTTGGCACAGTCGTCAAACTTGTCCATCGGCGTGTCCAGGCGGGCCGGGATGGAGCCCTTGTTCAGGTTGAACACTTCCTGGAAGTTCTTGCTCATCACGGTTTCGGCCAGATCAGCCTGTGCCTTCTGCGCTGCCGGGTCCTTCTGCTTGAACATGGCCAGGCTGTCGATGTTGAAGGTGAAGCTGCCCGCCGTACCCGGTGCGGCTACGCACAGGAAGTCCTTGCCCGGCTTTTTGCCAGCGGCAGTGAATTCACCCTTGGCCCAGTCGCCCATGAACTGCATGCCGGCCTTGCCGTTGATGACCATGGCGGTGGCCAGGTTCCAGTCACGGCCTGCTGCGCCCTTGTCGATATAACCCTTCACTTTTTGCAGGGTTTCAAACACTTTCAGGGTAGTGGGGCCGGCCAGGGTAGCCTGGTCCAGCTGCACGAAGGCCTTCTTGTAGTAGGCCGGGCCACCTACGCCCAGTGCCACCGATTCAAACAGGGTGGCGTCCTGCCACGGCTGGCCACCGTGGGCAATCGGCTGGATGCCGGCTTTTTGCAGCTTGTCAGCCGCTTCGAAGAATTCCGGCCAGGTGGTCGGCACTTTGGCACCGGCCTTCTTGAAGGCGTCCGGGTTCACCCACAGCCAGTTCACGCGGTGCACGTTCACCGGGGCGGCCACGTACTGGCCCTTGTATTTCATCACCTGGCTGACCACCGGCGGCAGCTGCTTGTCCCAGCCTTCGGCCTTGGCCACGGCATCGATATTGGCCAGCACGCCTTCGGCACCCCATTCCTGGATGGCCGGGCCCTTGATCTGGGCGGCGGTCGGCGGGTTGCCGGATACCACGCGGGTTTTCAGCGCGGTCATGGCGTTGTCGCCACCACCACCGGCCACGGCGAAGTCTTTCCAGTTATCGCCCTTGGCGGTCATCATTTTCTTGAGTTCGGCCACGGATTTGGCCTCGCCACCGGAAGTCCACCAGTGCAGCACTTCCACTTCCCCGGCAAATACGCTGGCCGGCAGCAGGGTGGCAGCCAGCAGGGCGGCGCTCAGTTGCTTGCGTTTCATTCTCTTGTCTCCGTCTTGTAGCGTTGCATTTCGGTTTTTTATGTTCCATTCCGCTGGTCGCTGCCTGTGGCAACGTGCGGGATGTGCAAGAACTATAGCGGCAGATTGTAAGTTTTGTGTAAGGATTGCGTGGAAATGCTGTAAGAAAATGCAGGTGAGGCAATGCAGTGCGACATGCCATTGGAATGAAATCAATAACTTCAAGGCACTGAACTGGTGCTGCTGTGCAGCAAAATGGTGCGCTGTAGTGTGTCAACTACACTACTGGACAGTTTATTCAGCTTCGTTTTCCTGCTTGAAAAACAGGCTGGCACACAGGCCAT
This sequence comes from Aquitalea sp. ASV11, assembly GCF_016429185.1. Lineage (NCBI taxonomy): Bacteria > Pseudomonadati > Pseudomonadota > Betaproteobacteria > Neisseriales > Chromobacteriaceae > Aquitalea > Aquitalea sp. ASV11. Next base: position 10,263 of record NZ_JAELUD010000087.1, on the reverse strand, counting down.
GGGGCGGGTTGTCGCTCAGTTCCACCCGGGTGTGATGGCGGCGGGCAATCTCCTGCACGATGGCCAGACCCAGCCCGCAGCCCTTGCCCCCCACACTGTTGTTGACCCGGTAAAAGCGCTGGAACACCTTGTCGCGTTCCGCCGCGGCTATGCCGGGGCCGTTGTCGCGCACGGCCAGACACAGCTGCGTCCCCTTGCGGTGCAGTTCCACCGTGATTTCACCACCCGGCGGGGTGTACTGGATGGCATTGTCCAGCAGGTTGGCCAAGAGTTCGCGCAGCAGGCCGGCATGGCCCTGCATCAGCATTTTTTCATCGCTGCTGTCCAGGCCCAGGTCCAGCCCGCGCGCCAGCGCACGCGGCACGGCTTCGGCAGTCACCTCGCGGGTCAGCTGGTTGAGGTCCAGCACGCTGCGTTGCAAGCCGGTTTCCGGTTCGGCACGGGCCAGCGCCAGCAGCTGGTTCACCAGGTGGATGGAGCGGGCCACGCTGGTTTCCACTTGCTCCAGCTGGCGGCAGGCGCGCGGTATGTCCGGTGTCTGGCCTTGCAGTTCAGCTTTTACCAGCTCGGTTTGCGACTTGAGCCCGGCCAGCGGGGTGCGTAATTGATGTGCGGCATCGCCAATGAAGCGCCGTTGCTGGTCAACCTGTGTATTGACCTCTTCCAGCAGGCTGTTGATGGCGGCGGTGAGGGTGCGGACTTCGGCCGGGGCATTGTTGACTTCGATGGGGGCCATATCGCGTGGCGAGCGGTTTTCCACCACCCGGCGCAGGCGGCGCAGTGGCGACAGGCCACGGCTGATGCCGGCCCACACCAGCAGGCTGGTGAGCAGCATCAGCCCCAGCAGGGGCAGGCCCATGTCCAGCAGGATCTTGCGCGTGAGTTCGGCACTCAGCGCGCGGCTTTTGGCCACCTGCACCAGCATCAGCTGTGGTTGTTCCGGCGTGCCGGCCAACAGGTACAGGGCCGCCACGCGCACATCCTGGCCCTTCATGCTGGCGTTGTAGAAATAGCTGTTGCCAGCCTTGGCCACTAGTTCGCGCGGTGGCGGCGGCATGCTGGGCTCGCCCAGCAGGAAGGCGGAAGGCGGCGAGCTGACCATGTAATACACGCGGTCGCTGGGGTCTTCTTCCAGGATTTCCCGTGCGGCACGGGGGAAGTCGACATAAAAACCGTTGCCAAACGGCTTTACCTGCCTTGCCAGCGCGCGTGATGTCTGCGCCAGCGTCTGGTCGATGACTTCATTGGTGTAGCGCACCGCCATGGCATGCGCCAGCATGGCCGCCGCCAGCCACAGCACCAGTTGCGGCAACAGCAGCCAGATCAGCAGCTGGCGGCGCAGTGACAACTGGCGCGGACGGGCGGTTTCAGTCATCGGCAGCCTGCATCAGCAGATAGCCCAGGCCGCGTACTGCGCGAATGCCCACGCCGCTGCCATCCAGCTTCTTGCGCAGGCGGTGGACATACACTTCCACCGCATTGCTGCCGATTTCCTCCCCTGCACCGGTGAGGGCGGCAGAAATCTGCTCCTTGGTCAGCACTTTTTCCGCCTGGCTCATCAGGATGAACAGCAATTCCAGCTCTCGGGCGGACAGTTCCAGCGGCTGGCTGCCCGCCCAGGCCCGCTGGGCGCCGGGGTCCAGCCGCAGGGTGCCGAAGTGCAGTTCTTCCGGTTGCAGCGCGTCGCGTTGCGGGTCGATGGCGCGCTGGCGGCGCAACAGGGCGCGGATGCGGGCTTCCAGTTCCGGGAATTCGAACGGCTTGACCAGATAGTCATCGGCTCCGGCGTCCAGCCCGGCCACGCGGTCTTCCATGCTGTCCAGCGCGGTGAGCAGCAGGATGGGCAGCGCCGGTTGATGCACCCGTACATTGCGCAGCACCTTCAGTCCGTCCTGACCGGGCAGGCCGATATCCAGAATCACCGCATCAAAGTGCTCGGCCAGCAATACCTGCTGGGCAGTCAGGCCATTGTCGCTATGGCTCACGGCAAAACCCAGCTGGCTCAGACGGGTGAGCAGGGCGTCGGCCAGCACGGCATCATCTTCGGCCAGAAACAGTTTCATGGGACGGCAGCATTGGGAAAGGAAGGCTTGATGGTAGTGCAGATTAGCCGGGCTGTGCCATCACCGTACGGTGTGCGGTGCAGCAAAAAGCCCGCACATGGCGGGCTTGCAGGCTGCTGACAAAGTAATCTGGTTCGATTGCACTGGACCCGGCAAAGCCGGGCCTTTCGATTCACTTATTGATTCCGCAGCCTTCCCATCTATTCCCCATCCCCCCGCCCTTGCCCTGCAAGGGAGCCTCGCTTTCTTTTCAGAAAGCGAGAGGAGTTGGTCAACAATCAGTAAAGCCCGCACGAGGCGGGCTTATAAATTGCGTGGGTGGGTTTACTGCGCCAGTGTGCTGGCCTGCCTGGCCAGTTCGGTGATGCGGGCCCAGTCGCGGTTGGCAATGGCGTCTTCCGGGGTCAGCCAGCTGCCACCAACAGCCAGTACGTTTTGCAGCGCCAGGTAGTCCTTGGCCTTGGTCAGATCAATGCCGCCGGTCGGGCAGAAGCGCAGGTCCGGCAGCGGGCCGGCCAGTGACTTGAGCAGCTTGATGCCACCCACGGCTTCGGCCGGGAACAGCTTGAGGATGTCAAAGCCTTCGTCCTGTGCACGCATGGCTTCCGATGCGGTGGCCACACCCGGCAGCAGGGTCAGGTTGGCATTGCGCGCGGCAGAGGCCAGCTCCGGGGTCAGGCCGGGGCTGACGCCAAACTGGGCGCCGGCGTCCAGCGCGGCTTCCAGCTGGGCGCGGTTGCGCAGCGTACCGGCGCCCACGATGGCACCGGGTACTTCGTCACGCATGCGGCGCATGGCGGCCAGCGCTGCCTTGGTGCGCAGGGTGACTTCCAGCACGCGGATGCCACCATCTACCAGCGCACGCGCCAGGTCTACCGCCACAGCGGCGTCATTTACCACGATGACCGGCACTACCGGTCCCTGGCGCAACAGGGTCAAAGCGTCCATATCAGTTTCTCCACAGCGGGTGATGGAAGCTCATGGCACCAGCTTCCGCGGCGTCGGCGGATTCGCGGAATACCGCGAACAGTTCACGTCCTACGCCAAATTGATTGTGTGCAAGGTCGGCACGCGCCAGTTCGCGTGCAGCCCATTCTTCGGCCGGTACTTTCACTTCCAGCGTGCCGGCCACGGCATCCAGTTTCACGATGTCGCCATCGCGAACCTTGCCGATACTACCGCCCAGGACTGCTTCCGGCGAGACGTGGATGGCAGCGGGCACTTTGCCCGACGCGCCGGACATGCGGCCATCGGTCACCAGTGCCACGGCAAAGCCGCGTTCTTGCAGGATGGACAGCGCCGGGGTCAGCTTGTGCAGTTCCGGCATGCCGTTGGCGCGCGGGCCCTGGAAGCGGATGACCGCGACAAAGTCGCGTTCCAGCTCGCCGCGCTTGAACGCAGCCAGCATGTCGTTCTGATCGTTGAATACGATGGCCGGTGCTTCCACGATGCGATGTTCCGGCTTGACGGCGGATACCTTGATCACGGCGCGGCCCAGGTTGCCAGCCACCACGCGCAGGCCGCCATCGGCGCTGAACGGGTCGGCCACGGTGCGCAGCACGCTGTCGTCACCGCTCACGGCCGGGGCCGGACGCCATTTCAGTGTGCCGTTGTCCAGCCATGGTTCGTTGGCATAAGCCGACAGGCCACGGCCGACGATGGTGTCCACGTCTTCATGCAGCAGACCGGCAGACAACAGCTCGCGGATGACAAAGCCCATGCCGCCTGCGGCGTGGAAGTGGTTCACATCCGCCTTGCCATTGGGGTAGACGCGGGTCAGCAGCGGGATGATGGCCGACAGTTCGTCAAAATCGTCCCAGTTGATGTCGATGCCGGCGGCGCGGGCAATGGCCACCAGATGCAGGGTATGGTTGGTGGAACCGCCGGTGGCCAGCAGGCCGACAATGGCGTTGACGATGGATTTTTCATCAATCATGCGGCCAACCGGGGTGAAGTTCTCACCCTGGGCGGCAATGTGGGCGGCCTGACGGGCGGCAGCACGGGTCAGTGCCTCGCGCAGCGGCGTACCCGGATTGACGAAGGCGGTGCCCGGCAAGTGCAGGCCCATGATTTCCATCATCATCTGGTTGGAGTTGGCCGTGCCATAAAAGGTACAGGTGCCGGGGCCGTGGTAGGACTGGCACTCCGATTCCAGCAGCTGATCCCTTCCCACCTTGCCTTCAGCGAACAACTGGCGCACCTTCGCCTTGTCGTCGTTGGCAATGCCGGTGGTCATCGGCCCGGCCGGAACAAACACCGCCGGCAGATGACCGAAGGTGAGCGCGCCAATCATCAGGCCAGGAACAATCTTGTCGCACACGCCCAGATACAGGCTGGCGTCGAACATCTGGTGCGACAGGGCCACCGCGGTGCTCATGGCAATCACGTCACGCGAGAACAGCGACAGCTCCATGCCCGGCTGACCCTGGGTCACGCCGTCGCACATGGCCGGTACGCCACCGGCAAACTGGGCGGTGGCACCGGCTTTCAAGGCTTCTTCCTTGATCCAGGCCGGGTAGGCTTCCAGCGGCTGGTGGGCGGACAGCATGTCGTTATAGGCAGACACGATGGCCAGATTGGGGCGGTGGGCCTCTTTCAGGTGAATCTTGATATTGTCCGGCATCGCCGCAAAGGCGTGAGCCTGGTTGGTGCAGGACAGCTGGGCGCGTTCCACCTTGCCCTGCTGGGCGGCGGCCTGAAGATGATCCAGATAGGCAGCGCGACGTTCGCGGCTGCGATCTATGATGCGCTGGGTAACGGCGTGCAATACCGGGTGCAGGGCCATGGCGATTCCCGTGATGAATGTGGGTAAATGGTAGTTTTACTACACTTAAATTGCAAGAATTCAGCCAGTACCTTGCCGTAGCAAAATGGGGGTGATTAGCACGAAAGTCCCTCCAGTAAAGGATTGTGTCGTTTTATGCCCGATTGGACAGGTGTTGCTTTCTGCGGATTATCCCGGCAACACACATGGACATGGCAAAATCGGGTGGTAATATAACTACATTGCAAATGCACAAGACGGAAGATCACTATGGATAACCGTAGCACGCCCACCCCGGCCTTCGATATGGTGCTGTTCGGTGGTACTGGCGACCTGGTAATGCGCAAGCTGTTGCCGTCGCTGTATCAGGCCCATGCCGCCAGCCTGCTCAACCAGCAAGGCCGTTTGCTGGCGCTGGGTCGCAAGGCGATGAGCCGCGACGACTACCTGGCGCTGGTGGAAAAGAACGCACGCCAGCATATCAAGGAACACTTCGATGCGGCGGCCTGGGAATCCTTCCGTGCACGTATCGACTATCTGCAGGTTGATGCTGGCGAAGCTGCGCATTATCCGGCACTGGCTGAAGCGGTGGGCCAGCATCCGGAACGGGTGGTGGTCTGTTATCTGGCCACTGCGCCCAATCTGTTTGCCGGCATTTGCGAAAACCTGGCTGCCGTGGGACTTAACCGTCCCAATGTGCGCGTGGTGCTGGAAAAGCCGCTGGGTATCGACCTGGATTCGTCCAATGAAATCAACGATGCGGTGGCCCACTTCTTCAAGGAAGACCAGCTGTACCGGATCGACCACTATCTGGGCAAGGAATCGGTACAGAACCTGATGGCCATCCGCTTTGCCAACGCGCTGTTCGAGCCGCTGTGGCGTCGCGAGTGGATTCACGATGTACAGATCACCATTTCCGAAGACCTGGGTGTCGGCACCCGTGGTGACTTCTACGATGGCACCGGCGCACTGCGCGACATGGTGCAGAACCACCTGCTGCAACTGCTGTGTATCGTCGCCATGGAGCCGCCGGCCAATATGGAAGCCGACGCGGTGCGTGACGAAAAACTCAAGGTGCTGAAGGCACTGCGCCCGTTCAGCGAGCAGGATGTGGCCAACAAGACCGTGCGCGGCCAGTACAAGGCCGGTGCGGTGGCCGGTCAGCCGGTGGTGGGCTACTTGCAAGAGCAAGGCATTCCGGCTGATAGCCAGACCGAAACCTTTGTCGCCCTCAAGGCGGAAATCGACAACTGGCGCTGGGCCGGTGTGCCCTTCTTCCTGCGTACCGGCAAGCGCATGCAGGAGCGGCTGGCGGAAATCGTCATCAACTTCCGCGACGTGCCACACCAGTTGTTCTCCGGCCCCTTGAGCGGCAGCCACACCGCCAACCGGCTGGTGATCCAGCTGCAGCCGGAAGAAAGCATCCGCCTGTACTTCCTGGCCAAGGAACCGGGCGACACCATGCGCCTGCAACCGGCCTACCTGGACCTGGACTTCTACAAGGCCTTCAAGGTGCGCCGAGCCGACGCCTACGAACGCCTGCTGCTGGATGTGATCCGCGGCAAGCTGGCCTTGTTCATGCGTCGTGACGAGCTGGTGGAAGCCTGGCGCTGGGTGATGCCCATCATGGAATGCTGGCAGAACAGCAGCAACACCCCGCCCAAGCAATACACGGCAGGCACCTGGGGCCCGGCGGCTTCCAGCGCGCTGCTCAGCCGCGACGGCATCAGCTGGCACGAAGAAAGCTGACCGACCTGACCCGTCCGGGCCGCCGCACTGGCCTGCCCGGGCAGGACAATTCATAACAAGCCGGCCAGCAAGAGCGGCAATCACCCGGTGTCATGGATATCAGGGGCCGGGTGCAAGGTGAGGATGACATGCATGCAATGGTTTGAATTTCCCGATGCACCGGCCAGCGCCGCCGCCCTGGCCGCTACCGTGGCACAACGCCTGTCGGCCGCTCTGGAGCGCGATGGCCGCGCCGTGCTGGCTGTTTCCGGTGGCAAATCGCCGGTTCCCTTCTTTCACGCGCTGCGCAGCCAGCCGCTGGACTGGTCGCGTGTGCTGATCACGCTGGTGGACGAACGCTTCGTCCCGCCGGATCACCCGGACAGCAATGCCGCGCTGGTGCGCGAGCATCTGCTACAGGACGCTGCGGCAGCCGCCCGTTTCCTGCCGCTGGTGGGCGATGCCCGTGATGATGTCGCCGAACTGGCCGCCGCCAATGCCGCCTACCAACAACCGACTGTCGCCGTATTGGGCATGGGTGAGGACGGCCATACCGCTTCGCTGTTTCCCGGTGCCGCTGCGCTGGCGGACGGGCTGGACATGGCCCGCAGCCTGCCCTTGCTTGCCGTGCAGCCGCTCACCGCGCCGCACCTGCGCTTCAGCATGAGCAAGGCCGCCTTGCTCGCCTGCGACAGCCTCATCCTGTCCATTCAGGGGGCGGGCAAACGTCAGGTGTTCGATCAGGCTGCGCAAGGCGTCAACGACAGCCTGCCCATCAGCCATTTCCTGCTGCAGACGGAGTGCCCCATCGATGTCTACTGGACTGCCTAATACCTGGCCAAGGTTGCTGGCCGATATCGGCGGCACCAATGCCCGTTTCGCCCTGGAAACCGCACCTGGCGTGCTGGAAGACATCCTGGTGCTGCCCTGTGCCAGCCATCCCACGCTGGAAGCGGCCATGCGCAGCTATCTGGCCGAGGTGGGCACCCGCGCGGTGGCCCATGCCGCCATCGGCATAGCCAACCCGGTGACGGATGACTGGGTGCAGATGACCAATCATCACTGGGCGTTTTCCATTGAAGCCACCCGTCAGGCACTGGGGCTGACTTCGCTGATCGTCATCAACGATTTCACCGCGCTGGCGCTGTCGTTGCCGCACCTGCCACGTCAGGAACTGGTACAGGTAGGGGGCGGCGAGGCAATCAGTGGCAGCCCCTTGGCACTGATCGGCCCCGGCACCGGCCTGGGCGTATCCGCCTTGCTGCCCTATCCGGGTGGCTACATGCCGCTGGCCGGTGAAGGTGGCCACGTCAGCTTTGCCCCGTTTGACGAACGCGAGGCTGCCATCTGGCGCTATGCGCGCGATCGCCATGGCCATGTATCGGCCGAGCGCCTGCTGTCCGGCCCGGGGCTGGTGCTGATTTACCATGCGCTGGCGGCACTGGCTGGCGAGCCCGGGCAGGACCTGTCCGCTGCCGACATCACCACCCGCGGCCTGTCGGGCGACTGTCCGCGCTGCCGCGAAACGCTGGATGCCTTCTGCGCCATGCTGGGTACGGCGGCGGCCAATCTGGCGCTCACGCTCGGCGCCCGTGGCGGGGTATACCTTGGCGGTGGTATCGTTCCACGTTTGATCGACTACTTCAAAACGTCGCCATTCCGCCCACGCTTCGAGGACAAGGGCCGTTTTTCCGCTTATCTGGCGGGAATTCCGGTGTTTGTCATCAACAGCCGTTACCCTGCGCTGATCGGCGCGTCGGCAGCGCTGGCGGCGCACCTGGAGCACTGACCCATGCTGGAAAGAATCAAGTCTCAGCTAGAAGCCCTGTCTTCGGCCGAACGCAAGGTGGCCGAACTGGTGCTGGAGCAGCCCTACACCATGATGCAGGCCGCAGTGGCGGATATCGCCCGCAATGCCGGCGTCAGCCAGCCCACGGTGATTCGCTTCTGCCGTTCCATGGGCTGCTCGGGCCTGCCCGATTTCAAGCTGAAACTGGCCGGTAGCCTGGTCACCGGCGTGCCTTATGTGCATTCCAGCGTCCGGCCGGAAGACCCCACCTCGGAAATCGTGGCCAAGGTGTTCGACAACACCGTCACCGCGCTGCTCAAAAGTCGTAACGACGTCAACCCGCAGGCCATCGAAGCAGCCATCGAGGCTATTTCCCGCGCCCGGCGGGTGGAGTTCTACGGTCTGGGCAACTCCGGCATCACCGCTGCCGATGCCCAGCACAAGTTCTTCCGCTTTGGCATTTCCACCGTGGCCTATGCCGACACCCACATCCAGATGATGGCAGCCTCGGTACTGGGGCCGGACGACGTGCTGGTGGCCATTTCCAGCTCCGGCCGCTCGCGCGAGCTGCTGGACGCCGTGGAGGAAGCCACCGCCTCCGGGGCCACCGTGGTGGCCATCACCGCCAGCGGTTCGCCCCTGGCACGTGCTGCCACCATCGCCCTGATGGCGGACACCCAGGAAGACAATGAAACCTACAGCCCGATGATTTCCCGCATCATCCACCTGGTGCTCATCGACGTGCTGGCCGTGGGCGTGGCCTTGCGCCGCGGCCCCGGCGTGATCGGACAACTAGAAAAAACCAAGCACAGTCTCAAAGCAAAGAGACTGGCCGAACGGACAGAAGAGGATTAATCATCATGAGCGAACTGACCCAACTTCCCGCCTGGCAAACCCTGTGGGACCACTTTGCCGATGCCAAGCAGCTGCACATGCGCGAGCTGTTCCAAAACGACCCGGAGCGGGCCGAACGTTATGGCCTGGAAGTGGGTGGCCTGTTCCTCGATTACTCCAAGAACCGCATCACCGATGAAACCCTGAAGGGCCTGATGCAGCTGGCGCGTGAAGCCGGGCTGCCGGAACGCATCAAGGCCATGTTCAAGGGGGAAAAGATCAACAGCACGGAAAACCGCGCCGTGCTGCACGTTGCCCTGCGCAACCGCACCAATTCGCCCATTTTTGTTGATGGCGAAGACGTGATGCCCAAGGTGAATTCCGTGCTGGAACGCATGGGCAAGTTTGCCCACGCCGTGCGCTCGGGCGAGTGGCTGGGTTATACCAACCAGCCCATCACCGACATCGTCAACATCGGCATTGGCGGCTCGGACCTGGGCCCGCTGATGGTGTGCAGTGCGCTGCGCCCGTTTGGTCACCCGCGCATGAACATGCACTTTGTCTCCAATGTGGATGGTGCCCAGCTGAAGGAAACCCTGAAGAAGGTGCATTCGGAAACCACCCTGTTCGTGGTGGAATCCAAAACCTTCACCACCCAGGAAACCCTGACCAATGCGCTGACTGCGCGTGACTGGTTCCTGCAGCGCGCGCGGGACGAAAAAGCGGTGGCCAAGCACTTTGTCGCCGTGTCCACCAACCAGAAAGCCGTGGCGGATTTCGGCATCGACCCGTCCAACATGTTCGAATTCTGGGACTGGGTGGGTGGCCGTTACAGCCTGTGGTCGGCCATCGGCCTGCCCATCATGCTGTATCTGGGCGAGGAAAACTTTACCGAGCTGCTGAACGGCGCGCACATCATGGACCAGCATTTCCGCAATGCACCGTTCGAGCAGAACATGCCGGTGCTGCTGGCCATGATAGGCATCTGGTACATCAACTACTTTGGTGGCGGCAGCCATGTGATTGCACCGTACGACCAGTACCTGCATCGCCTGCCGGCCTTTATCCAGCAGCTGGACATGGAG
>NZ_JAELUD010000086.1:0-15153 GCF_016429185.1 Aquitalea sp. ASV11 | reverse complement strand
ACCCTCACCAGCGGCCAGCTGGCAGTGCAGTTGGTGGAAACGCTGGTGAACGACAGCCCGGTGGAAGCAGTCTGGCTGGCTGCCGGGCTGGCCGCCTGCAGCACCCACCCGGTCAGTCGCGCGCTGGCCGCCCTCTCCACCAACCAGCCCGCGCCCGCCTTGCGCAATGTGCAGGAACTGCCCGGCATGGGCATGCAGGCCGACAGTGAGTGGGGGCAGGTGCTGCTGGGCCGCCCTGCGCTGTTGCAGCAAATGGGCGTACCTGGTGAACGGCCTGCGCGCAGCACTGCCTCGCTGACCGGGCTGGCGCTGGATGGCCGCCTGCTGGCCTGGTTCCATCTGGCCGACAGCCCGCGCGCCGAGGCCGCCGAGGCCATGCAGCAACTGCGCCAGTTGGGCCTGCAACGGCAAATGCTGCTGACCGGCGACCACCGGCAGGCCGCGGAAGCGGTGGGCCAGTCGCTGGCCATGGACCGTGTGGTAGCGCAGGTGCTGCCTGCCGGCAAACTCAAGGAAGTACAGACAGAAATCAGCGCAGGTTACCGCCCGCTGGTGGTGGGGGATGGCATCAACGACTCGCTGGCGCTGAAGGCAGGTGCGGTTGGCGTGGCCATGGGTGCCAGCGCAGCCGATATTGCCGTGGCCGCTGCCGATGTGGTGCTGATCAGCCATGACTTGCGCCGCCTGGCCACCGCCATCAGGCTCAGCCGCCTATGCCGCCGTGTGCTGGCACAAAACGTGGTGCTGGGGCTCGGCTGGGCAGTGGCACTCACCCTGCTGGCCGCCTTTGGCCTGCTGGGCAGTGCCGGCGTGCTGCTGGCGGCTGTGCTGCACAATCTGAGCACCCTGCTGGTGATGGCCAATGCCGGACGCCTGCTGCGCTTTCACGAGCCCTTGTCCGCCGTCACACACAAGGGCTGAGCGGCAATGCAGGGCGGCAAGCGCTATGCTGCATGCATTGTCCGGCAGCGCTGGCGCAAGCCTGCAGCTTTGTGTCCCGCCGCTGAATGTCAGCCCCACGGCTTTGCCCTAGCATGGATGCACCATGGAACTCGAAATCGCCAAAATATTTGTCGCCCTGCTGGTGCTGGTCAACCCGCTCGGGGCCATTCCCATCTTCATCAGCCTGACCCCGACTTCCAGTCAGCTGGAACGCAAGCGCATTGCCAAGACCACCACGCTGGCGGTGGCGGTGGTGCTGTGCGTATTTGCCGTGGTAGGCGAAACGCTGCTGCACTTTCTCGGTATCAGCATCGGTTCCTTTCAGGTAGGCGGCGGCTTGCTGGTGATGCTGATTGCCATTGCGCTGATGAATGCCAAACCGGCCCCCACCAAGACCACCAAGGAAGAGCAGTCCGAGGCCGAAGCCAAAACCAATATCGCAGTAGTACCCATGGCCATTCCGCTGCTCACCGGCCCCGGCACCATTTCCACCGTCATCATTTATGCCTCCACCGCCCACTCCTGGGTGCAGGTGGTGTATCTGCTGATCAGTAGCCTGCTGGTTGCCGTTACCTGCTATGGCGCGCTGGTGCTGGCCTCCCCCATCAGCCGCCTGCTGGGCCAGACCGGCATCAATATCGTCAACCGGATAATGGGCATGCTGCTGGCGGCGGTATCGGTGGAAATCATCGTCGATGGCCTGTACCGGCTGTTTCCGCAGCTGACGCGCTAAGCCAGCGGTTTGATCTGGCGCAAACAGCTGTACCGAAACTGTATGCATCAGCGGTAGCTCCACCCGGATGCAATACAAATCAAGCCTTTGTTTTTATAGATAAAATAAAAATCTGTACTGATAAAACCAGCTTGATCTGTGCATTGTCTGTCATGGTGACAGCACCTAAAAAGAGCGGGTTATCCTTCCGGAGCCCGCAGCATGAGCCAGCCCGTCCCCATCAAGATTTACCCCCGCCTGACCAGTGGCCGTTTCAACAACATCCGCGTGGCACTGGTCATCCTCACCCAGCTGGTTTTCCTCGGCCTGCCATGGCTGCAATGGAATCATCGCCAGGCGGTGCTGTTTGACCTGGAACGCCACCAGTTTTTCGTCTTCGGTGCCAGCTTCTGGCCGGAGGACTTTGTCTATCTGGCCGCCCTGCTGGTGGTCAGCGCACTGGGTCTGTTCTGGTGGACCACACTGGCCGGGCGGCTGTGGTGCGGCTATTCCTGTCCGCAAACGGTGTACACCCAGATCATGCTATGGATTGAACGGCTTGTGCTGGGCGACCACAAGGCAAGACGCAAGCTGGATGCCGCCCCCGACAGCGTCGGCAAGCTACTGAAAAAGGGGCTGGCCCACGGCCTGATGCTGCTGTTTTCGCTGTGGACCGGCTTTTCGCTGGTGGCCTATTTTGCCCCGGCAGGCCAGCTGGCCAGTAATCTGTGGCAGGGTCAGGCCGGGCCGTGGGAGGTGTTCTGGATACTGTTCTACGCGGCCTTCACCTATTTGCTGGCCGCGCTGCTGCGCGAAAAAGTGTGCAGCCATATGTGCCCTTATGCCCGCTTTCAGGGCGCGATGTTCGACCGCGATACGCTGATCATTTCCTACGATGCCCGGCGTGGTGAACCACGCGGCAAACAGGCGGATAAATCCAGTGGCGGCTGCATCGACTGCGGCATCTGCGTGCAGGTTTGCCCCACCGGCATCGACATCCGCAACGGCCTGCAATACGAGTGCATCGGCTGCGCAGCCTGCATCGACGCCTGCGACCAGGTGATGGACCAGCTGCACGCTCCGCGCGGGCTGATCCGCTACACCAGCGAGGCCGCACTGGCAGGCGACAGCGTCAGCAAACCGGCATGGCAGCGGCCACGGGTGCTGTTTTACAGCAGCCTGTTGCTCGGCATCATCAGCCTGTCGGTGTACAGCTTTACCCAGCGCCTGCCATTCAAGGTCGACATCCTGCGCGACCGCGCCAGCCTGGTGCGGGAAACCGACGATGGCTGGCTGGAAAACAGCTATAGTGTGCGGCTGATCAACAGCAGTGAAACCCCGCAGCGGCTGGCCATCAGCGTGGAAGGCCTGCCCGGCATCCGGCTGGTAGCGGCCACGCCGACAGTCAGCCTGGCCGCCACCGCCACCGAGACCATCGGCGTGCGGGTGCAGGTGGAGCCGCAACATGCAGCACGCGGGGCCAATGACATCCGTTTTGTCATTCATTCGCTGGCGCAACCGGCGCATGTGCTGCAGGAAAAAAGCAGCTTTATCGGCGAATGAGCACCCCATCCGCGAGTAATCAGTCCATGAGCAAAACCCAGCAACTGGCGCAATTGTTCCGCCATGCCATCGAACAGGGCCAGCTGCGCGCCGGTGACCGCATGCCCTCCTTGCGCCAGCTGTGCCAGGACCATGGCGTCAGCCTCACCACCGCCCAGCGCGCTTATGCCGAGCTGGAGCGGCAGGGTTTGCTGCAGGCGCTGCCGCGCTCCGGCTTCCGCGTGTGTCCACCGGTAACCCGCGCAGCACCGGCCGAAACCGCCGCCACGCAAACCCTGCGCATGGAACACCTGACCACCGCCCTGCCCATGCCCTGGGGCTGCCCCTTCATCAACCCGGCGCTGATCAACACCACACCGATGAACCGGGCACTGGGCCGCGCCTTGCAGGACTACCGCGACGCCCTGTCCAGCACACCGCTGGAAGGTTTTGACGGCCTGCGCCGCGAGCTGGGCCTGCATTATCTGAGCCAGGGCATTGCGCTGGCGGGGGACGAACTGCTGATTACCTGCGGTGGCATGGAAGCACTCACCCTGGCCATGCGCGCGGCGGTCAGCGCCTCCGGCAGCCAGAGCATGGTGGTGGTGACGCCAGCTTTCCCGGCGGCGCTGGAACAGCTGCGCCATCTTGGCATTGCCATCCTGCCGGCGGCCCTGTCCGAGCAAGGTAGCCTGGACCTGGATGCGCTGGAGGACACACTGCGTATGCAGCGCCCGGCAGGCATCGTGCTGATGGCCAATTTCCAGCACCCCACCGGCCTGGTGATGCCGGAAGCGCAAAAGCGCGCGCTGGTGGCACTGGCCGAGCAATACCGGGTATGCATCATCGAGGACGACACCTACCGCGAGCTGTACTTCGGCAAACAGGGGGCCAGCCCGCTCAAGGCCTACGACCGTAGCGGCACGGTGCTGCACTGTTCATCGTTCAGCAAATCGCTGGCACCGGGTTACCGGGTAGGCTGGATTGCAGCCGGGCGCTTGAGCGACACCGTGCGCGGGCTGAAGCTGTGCAGTTCGCTGGGCACGCCCCTGCCCAGCCAGATGGCGCTGGCGCGTTTGCTTGCCACCGGCCAGCACGGCGACATGCTGACCCGGCTGCGTGCCAGCCTGCGCCAGCGGCGCGATGCCATGGTGCAGCAAATCATGGAGAGTTTCCCGGCCGGCAGCCGTTTGCTGCGCGCCGAGGGCGGTTATTTCCAGTGGGTGGTGTTGCCGGAAGGGCTGGACTGTGCGGCCTTGCTGCCGCTGGCCATCGAACAGGGCATACACTATGCACCCGCAACGCTGTTTTATCCGCATGCGGTAAGTGCCAATGCACTACGGCTGAACTTCAGCTTTTTCGACCCGCTGCACCAGCGCGAGGGGGTTGCCCTGTTAGGCGCGCTGCTACGGCAAGCCATGGAGTGACAGGGCTTGGCGTGACGCTCAGCCCGGCGGGGTGGACGAGTCGGACTGGGCGGTCAGCGATTTGCGTTCGTACACCGCCTGCGCCAGCGTGCTCAGGTCGACATATTCCAGCTCGCCGCCCACCGGCAGTCCGCGCGCAATGCGCGACACCTTGGGGCCACGGCCCTTGAGCAGCTCGGCAATCATGTGGGCGGTGACTTCGCCCTCGGCAGTAAAATTGGTGGCAATCACCACCTCTTCCACCACATCA
Organism: Aquitalea sp. ASV11; assembly: GCF_016429185.1. Lineage (NCBI taxonomy): Bacteria > Pseudomonadati > Pseudomonadota > Betaproteobacteria > Neisseriales > Chromobacteriaceae > Aquitalea > Aquitalea sp. ASV11. Next base: position 10,280 of record NZ_JAELUD010000086.1, on the reverse strand, counting down.
TCCAGCGCCCGCACCATCAGCTTGTCCAGGTTCACTTCCTTGGGGCCGATATTGTCCAGCGGCGAAATACGCCCCATCAGCACGAAATACAGGCCCTGATAGCATTTGGCCTGCTCCAGCGTCATCAGGTCGGCCGGCATTTCCACCACGCACAGCTGGTCCGGCCTGCGTTCCGGGTCGGCACAGATGCTGCACAGCGGGGTTTCGCTGAAGGTATTGCAGCGCTCGCAATGTGCGAGATGATTCAGCGCCCGATCCAGCGCCCGCGCCAGCTTGTCCGCCCCGGTCTTGTCCCGTTGCAGCAAATGGAAGGCCATGCGCTGGGCGGTTTTGGGGCCGACACCAGGCAGCACTTTCAGGGCAGCAATCAATTGTTCAAGCGCGGGTGGGTTTTTCATCGGGCGGGCAAACAAAAAGGATGGGAAAACAGCAGAAACATCAAAAGCCTGAGCACAGGCAATGCCGGGAGACATTGCCTTCACTGGAAAGCAATGCCGCCCACATGGCAGAAAATCAGAACGGCAGTTTCATGCCGGCAGGCAGATTCAGGCCGTTGGTAAAGCCGGACATTTTTTCCTGGGAAGTGGCTTCCACCTTGCGTACCGCGTCGTTGACGGCGGCGGCAATCAGGTCTTCCAGCATTTCCTTGTCTTCCTTGGCATCGTCCAGCAGGCTGTCGTCGATGGACACGCGCTTCACATCGTGGGCACAAGTCATGACGATTTTCACCAGACCGGCACCGGACTGGCCTTCCACTTCCACGGTGGCCAGTTCTTCCTGGGCCTTCTTCATGTTTTCCTGCATTTGCTGGGCTTGCTTCATCAGACCAGCGATACCGTTTTTACCGAACATGTCACAACTCCTGCAAAGGTTGAATCGTTTCCGCCACCAGCGTGGCGCCCATTTCGCGCACCAGTTGCTGGATGACCGGATCGTTTTCCAGGCATTGTCGGGCCTGGGCCAGTTGTTCCTGACGATGACGGGCACCCTGCATGGCCGGTGTTTCCAGCCCCAGTTCCTCGATTGTCACCACCAGTTCGACCGGCTGACCGAATTGCTCGGTCAGCGCAGCCTTGAGTTTTTCCTGATAGTCGCGGGTGGCCATGTGACGGAAGCTGTCCGGCACGGCCAGTTGCAGTCGCGACTGGCTCCAGTTTTTCAGCACGGCATTATGTGCCAGCATGCGGGCGGCTCCCAGACGGGTACCCAGCAAGCCCACCAGCGCACTCCAGTCGCCATCAAACTGATAGGCCACCGTCTCCGCCAGCTCGGCCTCCTCGGCCATGGCATAGGCAGGCAAGGCATCGTCGGCATCGTCCCATGGTGCCGCGGTTTCCAGTTCGCTGTCCTGCTCGCTGGCCTGGTCTTCAGCTTCAGGCGTCTCTTCAGCAGGAGCGGATGCAGCAACCGGTGCCACCACAGCAGGCGCAACTTGCGGTTTGGCTACCGCCTCCACCGGCGCAGGTGGCGGTGCGACAGGCTCAGGCCGGGGCGCAGGTTCCGGGTCGGCGTCGGCCGCCGGGGAAGCCTGCTGCTCGGCAGGACGGCTGGCCGGTTTGCGATTGGCCAGGCCCGCCAGCAAGGCACGGGCAGCGGCAGAACCGTCGCTGCCCGGCTCGGCCGCAGTTACCGCCGCCGGCGCACTGGCCTGGACCTGTGCCGGGCGATGTGCGGCAGGCGCGACATGGCTGCGCGGCGCGGCTGCATTCTCAGGCTGGGCGTTGACCGGATGGAAGGCCAGCATGCGCAGCAGGCTCATGTTGAAACCGGCATGTTCGTCCGGTGCCAGCGCCAGATCCTTGCGGCCATGAATGGCAATCTGGTAGTACAGCTGCACGTCTTGCGGGGCAATCAGGCTGGCCAGCGCAAACAATGCTTCGCGTTCGGGTTCGTCGTCGGCAATGGCCGTGGGCACGGTCTGTGCCATGGCCAGTTGCTGCAACAGCACGGCCATTTCGGCCAGCACACTGTCAAAACCGATGCCACGCTGCGCCAGCTGTTCGGCTTCGGCCATCAGGCGCGGGCCATCACCGGCGGCCAGTGCTTCCAGCAACACGAACAGGTAGCGGCGGTCCACCGCGCCCAGCATGGCGCGCACGCCGTCTTCTTTCACCTCGCCCATGCCATAGGCAATGGCCTGATCCAGCAGCGACAACGCATCCCGCATCGAACCGGCAGCGGCACGGCCCAGCAGGGCCAGCGCGGCGCTTTCGTGTGGCACGTTTTCCACTTGCAGCACATGGGCCAGATGCCCTGCCACCTGCTGTGGCGTCATGTTGCGCAGCGAAAACTGCAGGCAGCGGGACAGCACCGTGACTGGCACTTTTTGCGGATCGGTGGTGGCCAGGATGAACTTGACGTGGGACGGCGGTTCTTCCAGCGTCTTGAGCATGGCGTTGAAGGCACTCTTGGACAGCATGTGCACTTCGTCGATGATGTACACCTTGAAGCGGCCGGAAGTGGGCGCGTACTGCGCGTTTTCCAGTACTTCGCGGATATTGTCGATGCCGGTATTGGAAGCGGCGTCGATTTCCAGCAGGTCGACAAAGCGGCCTGCGTCGATCTGGCGACAGGCAGAACACTCACCGCAAGGTTCGGCCGTGGTGCCGGTTTCGCAGTTCAGGCTCTTGGCCAGAATGCGTGCGATGGTGGTCTTGCCCACCCCGCGGGTGCCGGTCAGCAGATAGGCGTGATGCAGCCGCTCTTCTTTCAGGGCATTGGAGAGGGCGCGCACCACGTGCTCCTGGCCGACCAGATCGGCAAAGCGTTTGGGGCGCCACTTGCGGGCAAGGACTTGATAGCTCATGGGGGCGGATTTTAATGGCAATCGGCCGGCAAGGCGACTTCTTTTGTCAGTTGCCGCCTGCCGGTCTGGCTGGCCTTACTGGGCCGGATTCACGCTGTCGGCAGCGGGCTGTGCTGCTGACTGGGCCTGGGCATTCAGGTAGCGCAGGCGCAGCTCGGCTGCCAGCTCTTGCGCCACCTTGGCATACAGGGTGCTCTTGTTGTAGCGGGTGATCACGTAGAAATTGTTCAGCCCCAGCCAGTATTCCGTCACACCCGGCGCGGTTTCCAGCGGCACCAGCACCGCCTGCACGTTGTCCGCCACCTGGGCTTGCGGCAGCACACCGCGCGCCTTGAGTTCGCCCACCGTCAGGTGCAGGTTGAATTTGTCGGCCACCAGACTGCTCAGATCCACTCCCGGCTGTACTGCAGCCGGGATGACGATGTCGTCGCCATGGCGCCAGCCTTGCAGCTGGAAGTAATGCGCCACGCTGCCGATGGCATCGTCGACGTTATTCCAGATGTCGCGGTGGCCGCTGCCGTCAAAATCCACCGCCCACTTGCGGAAGCTGGACGGCATGAACTGCGGCAGGCCCATCGCCCCGGCATAAGAGCCTTTCAGCGACAGCGGGTCGATGCCCTCTTCCTTGGACAGCTTGAGGAATTCGGTCAGCTCGCCGCGGAAGTACTCGGCGCGGCGCGGGTAGTTGAAGGCAATGGTGGTCAGCGCGTCGGCCAGGCGGAAGCTGCCGGTGTTGCGGCCGTAATTGGTTTCAATGCCCAGAATGGCCACCACCATTTCCGGCGGCACGCCATACATCTGCTCGGCACGCTGCAAGGTGGCGGCATGCTGCTGCCAGAAGGCCACGCCGTTTTTCAGCAGGCGTTCGTTGTAAAAGCTGCCGCGAAACTGATACCAAGGCCGGGATGTCGCCGGCTTGTCCAGAATGGCAATGATGTTGGGCTTGAGTTCCACATTGGCAAACACGGCTTCCAGCTCGGGCCGGTTGAAGCTGCCGCTGGCCACCTGCTCGTCGATATAGCGTTGTACATCGGGCCGCGCCAGCAAGGCGGCATCGGCTTGCGCCACAGAAGACACCACGCCACCGGCAAGGGCGGCGGCCATCAAGAATCGTTTCATCGGAAATTCCGTGTATTGCCGCCAGTGCGGCTTAATAAGAGAGCGCACTGGAAACCAGCCGCGCAGTAATATCGACAATGGGAATGACCCGTTCGTAGGCCATGCGGGTAGGGCCGACCACGCCCAGCGTGCCCACCACCATGCCGTTGATGCTGTAGGGCGCGGTCACCACCGAGCATTCGTCCAGCGTCATCACGCCGGATTCCTCGCCGATGAAAATATTGACGCCCTGGGCGTCCTGCCCCTGGTTCAGCAGTTTCAGCAGTTCGGTCTTGCGCTCGAAAGTGGCAAACAGCTCGCGCAGTCGTGACAAGTCTTCGGACAAATCGCGCACATTCAGCAGATTCATGCCGCCGGCAATCACCACCGCGTCACTGGGGCTGCCCAGCGAACTCTGGCCAAAGCGCACCGCAGCCGACATCAGCTCGGTGATATTGCCCTGCAGTTCGCGCAACTCCACCGCCACGCGGCTGGCAATGGCACTCAGGCCCTGGCCAGCATAATGCTGGTTGATGAAATTGCCGGCTTCCACCAGTTCGCTCGGGCTGTAATCGCGCTCGGTGGTGAGCAAGTGGTTTTGCACATCACCATCCAGCGTCACCAGAATCATCAGGATGCGCCGCTCGGACAGGCGCAAGAATTCGATCTGGCGAAAAGCGACATCAGAGCGCTGCGGCGTCACCACCACCCCGGCAAAGTGGGTGAGATCGGACAGCAAGGTGGATGCCGCCTGCGCAATGCGCTGCGGGCTGTCCGGCTGCAGGCTGCTTTCCAGCTCGCGCATGGCCAGCTCTTCCAGCGGCTGGATGGTGAGCAGGTGGTCGACAAACAGGCGATAGCCCTTGGCCGTCGGCACGCGTCCGGCCGAGGTATGCGGCGAGGCAATCAGCCCCATGCCCTCCAGGTCGGCCAGGATGTTGCGGATGGATGCAGATGACAGCTCCATGCCGGACAGCATGGACAGGGTTTTCGATCCCACTGGCTGACCATCGGCAATATAGCGTTCGATCAGCGTTTTCAGCAGACGTTGTGCGCGCTCGTTCATCATGCTCTCATTTTACCTGACCAGGCGATTCCGGCCAGCCTCTCCTTCAATACCATGTTGCGTGCGTTGGTGTCATTTCAAGCCGCCTTTCGCATTTGTCGGCTCTTGCCTTTGTGCGATAATCCCCCATCTATCGATTCCACTACACGCAATTGGAGACAGCATGGCGTCAGAAGACAAGAGCCGCGCATTGGCGGCAGCCCTTGCCCAGATCGAAAAGCAGTTCGGCAAGGGTTCGATCATGCGGATGAGCGACAACCAGATCAACGAAAACCTGCAAGTGGTATCCACCGGTTCGCTGGGCCTGGACCTGGCACTGGGTGTTGGCGGTCTGCCGCGCGGCCGTGTCGTGGAAATCTACGGCCCGGAATCCTCCGGTAAAACCACCCTGTGTCTGCAGGCCGTGGCCGAAGCCCAGAAACTGGGTGGCACCTGCGCCTACATCGACGCAGAAAACGCACTGGACCCGATCTACGCCCAGAAACTGGGTGTCAACGTGGAAGACCTGCTGATTTCCCAGCCGGACACCGGCGAACAGGCACTGGAAATCTGCGACATGCTGGTGCGTTCCAGCGGTGTTGACGTCATCGTGATCGACTCGGTGGCCGCGCTGGTACCCAAGGCCGAAATCGAAGGCGAAATGGGTGACAGCCACGTCGGCCTGCAAGCCCGCCTGATGAGCCAGGCACTGCGCAAGCTGACCGCCAACATCAAGCGCACCAATACCCTGGTGATCTTCATCAACCAGATCCGCATGAAGATCGGCGTGATGTTCGGCAACCCGGAAACCACCACCGGCGGTAACGCGTTGAAGTTCTACGCCTCTGTGCGTCTGGACATCCGTCGCGTCGGCGGCATCAAGAAGGGTGACGAGGTGATCGGTAACGAAACCCGCGTCAAGGTAGTGAAGAACAAGGTATCGCCGCCGTTCCGCCAGGCCGATTTCGACATCCTGTACGGCGAAGGCATCAGCCGCGAAGGCGAAATCATCGAGCTGGGCGTCAAGCACGGCTTCATTGAAAAATCCGGTGCCTGGTATGCCTACAACGGCCAGAAGATCGGCCAGGGCAAGGACAACACCCGTGAATGGCTGAAGTCCAACCCGGCCATCGCCAAGGACATCGAAGGCAAGATCCGCGAAGCCGTCGGCATCAAGGTGGAAATCACCGAGAACGACGAAGAGCTGGCTGACGACGTACTGGACGTATAAGCACGCGAACGGCTGATGGAAAAAAGCCTGAAGGCGCGAGCCGTCGATCTCCTGTCCCGCCGCGAATACACCCGGCGGGAACTGGAGCGGCGGCTCGCGCCGTTTGCCGAAAGCCCGGAACAGCTGGCCACCCTGCTGGACGAACTGGCCGAGCGCAACTGGCAGTCCGACAGCCGCTTTGCCCGGCAGTTTGCCGACATCAAGGGCCAGAAATACGGCACCCGCCGCCTGCAGCAGGAAATGCGCCAGCGCGGTGTAGCACAGGAAGACATTGCCGATGCCCTGGCCGAGCGTGACGACCTGGCCCTGGCCCGGCGACAGTGGGAAAAGAAGTTTGGCAGCGTGGCCACCACGCCGCAGGAAAGGGCGAAACAGATGCGCTTTCTGGCGGCACGCGGCTTTGGCATGGGTGTCATCCGTCAGGTGATGGCAGGCCGTGACGAAGACGACTTCCCCTGCGCTGACGAGGACTAGGAGCGGCTGACAAAACCTCGTAGCGAACCCGGGCCAAGGCGCGCCGCCGCTGACAGTACATGGCGTACGGCAAGGCGGCGCAACGCTGGAGCGGGGGGGTTGTTATTGGCTCCAAGCCGGCACAGGCTTCATCGCCGCGCCATGACCCTTGCCAGCCTTGCCATGGCTTGACACAATCGGGCATGACCGTAATGGCCGCAAGACACTGTCCCACGCCGCTACCAACGTATTCAATATCGACGAAACCGACATGAAAACCTCCGAAATTCGCCAGAAATTCCTGGATTTCTTCGCCTCCAAAGGCCACCAGGTAGTAGCCTCCAGCTCGCTGGTACCGTGGGAAGACCCCACCCTGCTGTTTACCAATGCCGGCATGAACCAGTTCAAGGACGTGTTCCTCGGCTTTGACAAGCGCCCCTACACCCGCGCCACCACCAGCCAGAAATGCGTACGCGCCGGCGGCAAGCACAACGACCTGGAAAACGTCGGCTACACCGCACGTCACCATACCTTCTTCGAAATGCTGGGCAACTTCAGCTTCGGTGATTACTTCAAGCGCGACGCCATCCACTTTGCCTGGGAATTCCTCACCGGCGAACAATGGCTGGCACTGCCGAAGGAAAAGCTGATGGTGACGGTGTACGCCACCGACGACGAAGCCTTCGATATCTGGAACAAGGAAATCGGCGTTCCGGCTGACAAGATTGTCCGCATTGGCGACAACAAGGGCGCGCCCTACGCCTCGGACAACTTCTGGCAGATGGGTGACACCGGCCCCTGCGGCCCGTGTACCGAAATTTTCTACGACCACGGCGACCACATCTGGGGCGGCCCGCCGGGAAGCCCGGAAGAAGACGGTGACCGCTTCATCGAAATCTGGAACAACGTGTTCATGCAGTTCAACCGCGACGAGTCCGGCACCATGCATCCGCTGCCCAAGCCGTCGGTGGATACCGGCATGGGCCTGGAGCGTATCTCGGCCGTGCTGCAACACGTACACGCCAACTACGAGATCGACCTGTTCCAGAACCTGCTGAAAGCCGCTGCGCGTGAAACCGGCGTGCCCTTCAGCATGGACGTGCCGTCACTCAAGGTGATTGCCGACCACATCCGTGCCTGTTCCTTCCTGATTGCCGATGGCGTGATTCCGTCCAACGACGGTCGTGGCTATGTGCTGCGTCGAATTATCCGTCGTGCCATCCGCCACGGTTACAAGCTGGGTCAGAAAGGTCTGTTCTTCCACAAGCTGGTCGCCGACCTGGCCGAGGAAATGGGTCAGGCCTATCCGGAACTGCGCCAGAAGCAGGCCGAGATCGAAGACACCCTGCGCCAGGAAGAACTGCGCTTTGCCGAAACCCTGGACAAGGGCATGGCCCTGCTGGAAACCGCACTGGCAGCCAACAGCAAGGTGCTGGATGGCGAAACCGCCTTCAAGCTGTACGACACCTTCGGCTTCCCGCTGGACCTGACTGCCGACATCTGCCGCGAACGTGAAGTGGAAGTGGATCAGGACGGCTTCGACAAGGCAATGGAAGCCCAGCGCGAACGCGCCCGTGCCGCATCGTCCTTCAAGATGGCCGGCAATGTGGACTACAGCGGTGCCGACACCGTATTCAACGGCTATGAATCCAGCAGCGTGGATGCCAAGGTACTGGCACTGTACAAGGGCAATGAAGCCGTGCAGCAGCTGGACGCCGGCGACGAAGGCATCGTGGTGCTGGACAATACCGCCTTCTACGCCGAAGGCGGCGGTCAGGTGGGCGATGTGGGTGAAATCTCTGCCCAGGGCGGCGTGGCTGCACTGTTCGACGTGGCCGACACCCAGAAAGTACAAGCCGCCGTATTCGGTCACAAGGGCCGTCTGGCCCGTGGCAGCCTGAAGGTGGGCGACAGCGTCACCGCCACCATCGACCTGCACAAGCGTGCCGCCACCGCACGTAACCACTCCGCCACCCACCTGCTGCATGCCGCCCTGCGCCATGTGCTGGGTGAACACGTGGCGCAGAAAGGTTCGCTGGTAAACCCGGAACGTGCCCGCTTCGACTTTGCCCACAACGAACCGGTTTCCGCCGAGCAACTGGCCGAAGTGGAGCGCATCGTCAACCGCGTGGTGATCCACAACGTCGAAGTCAGCGTTGGCCACATGTCCTACGACGACGCCATCAAGGCCGGTGCCATTGCCCTGTTTGGTGAAAAGTACGGCGACACCGTGCGCGTGCTGAAAATGGGCGACTTCTCCACCGAACTGTGCGGTGGTACCCACGTACAGCGCACCGGTGATATCGGCCTGTTCAAGATCATCGCCGAAACCGGCGTGGCTGCTGGCGTGCGCCGTATCGAAGCCGTCACCGGCGAAGGTGCGGTAGCGCTGGTACAGGCACAGGATGGCGAACTGAAAGCCGCCGCTGCCATCGCCCAAGCACAGCCGGGCGAACTGCTGTCCAAGCTGGAAAAACTGCAGGCCGAACTGAAGGCCGCGCAGAAACAGGCGCAGCAGCTGAAGGGCCAACTGGCACTGGGTCAGCTCGACCAGCTGCTGGCCGGCAAACAGCAAAGCATCAACGGTGTGGCCTGCCTGATCAGCAAGATTGACGACATTGATGCTGCCACCTTGCGTGACATGAGCGACAAGGTGATGGACAAGCTGGCAAGCGGCCTGGCGCTGCTGGCCTGCGTGGCCGACGGCAAGGTGAGCCTGATTGCCCGCGTTTCCAAGGACCTGACCGGCAAGGTCAAGGCCGGTGAACTGGTGAATCAGGTTGCCCTGCAAGTAGGCGGCAAGGGCGGTGGCCGTCCGGACATGGCCCAGGCTGGCGGTACGCAGCCGGAGAACCTGGCCGCAGCGCTGGAAAGCCTGCCGTCCTGGCTGGAAGGCAAGCTGTAACAAGCCTTGTTTCAACGACAACAGCCGCCGGTGCAACCCGGCGGCTGTTGTCGTTTATAGTGTACTCATTCCTGATGTGATTGCCGGAGCCTCACCATGTCAGTCATCCACCGTGTTCTGTCCTGCCTGTCCCACGCCGGTGCCGTACTGCTGCTATCGGCGCTGCTGGCCCAGCCTGCCAGTGCAGCCGAGCGCTTGCTGGTGGTGACCGAAAACGAGTTCTGGCTGAATACCGTGGATGGCCAAGGCAATATCTCCGGCCCCAGCACGCGACTGGTGAAGGACATCCTGGCGCGCGCTGGCCTGAAAGCAGATTTTCAAGTGTTTCCATGGGCACGCGCCTATCGCATCGCCGCTACCCGACCCAATACGCTGATTTATTCGATTGCCCGGACCAGCAGCCGCGAGAGCCAGTTTATCTGGCTGGGGCAGATAGCCTACATGCAACGCGTGTTCTACCGGTTGCACGGCGAGACATCTGTAGCTCCACAAAACCTGGAGCAGGTGAAAAGCTGCTGCAAGGTCTGCGTGGGCAATCATGATGTGCAAGAGGAATTCCTGGCCAAAGCCGGTTTCCAGGAAAACAGCCAGTACATCACCACCAACAGCCAGCAGGAATGTCCGCGCCTGCTGCAAAGCGGGGCGGCCCAGCTGCTGATAGCCGACCCGGACCAGCTACGCAGCCAGCTGGCACGGCTGAAACTGCCAGAGCAGCAGTTTGACGCAGTACTCACCCTGCCAC
>NZ_JAELUD010000085.1:0-15250 GCF_016429185.1 Aquitalea sp. ASV11 | reverse complement strand
GGACTTTTTCGTGATGAATACCGACAGCATCCGCCAGACCATTGCCAGCACCACCGCCACCATGACGCTGCTGGTATCGATGATTGCGGTGATTTCGCTGGTGGTTGGTGGCATTGGCGTGATGAACATCATGCTGGTCTCGGTGAGCGAGCGGACCCGTGAAATCGGCGTGTGCATGGCGGTGGGTGCGCGCCAGCGCGACATCATGCAGCAGTTTTTGATCGAGGCCGTGCTGGTATGCCTGCTGGGTGGAGCACTGGGCGTTGCCCTGTCGCTGGGCCTTGGCGTGCTGGTGGCCCGCCTCGCCAGCTTCAACATGGTTTACTCGCTGTCGTCCATTGTGGCGGCCTTTGCCTGCTCCACGCTGGTGGGTGTGCTGTTCGGCTATCTGCCGGCCCGCAATGCCGCTAGGCTGGACCCGGTGGTGGCGCTGTCCCGTGAATGAGCATCGCTACAGAACAGAATGACAGAATGAAAGCATCAAACTCCATCTTGCTGGCCTGCCTGTTACTCGCCGGTTGTGCCAGCATCACCGCTACGCCGTATCAGACACCGGCGCTTGCGCTGCCCGCACAATGGCAAACCAGCACGCAAGCGGCGACCAGTCCCGCGACAGCAGGAGACTGGTGGCAACAGTTTGGCGATGCCGAGCTGGACGCACTGATCAAACAGGTGCTGGCACGCAATAACGACCTGGCTGCCGCTGCCATCAAGGTGCGTCAGGCCATGCTGCAGGCAGACCTGGCCGATACCGACCTGGCACCCACGCCATCCTTCAGCCTGTCCAGCACGGCAAGCCGGCGCGTAGGTGGCGATGCCGTCAGCAGCCAGAGCCATTCGGCCAGCTTGTCGGTCAGCTATGAGCTGGACTTGTGGGGCAAGCTGGCACACCAGAGCGATGCCAAGGCCTGGGAGGCGCGTGCCACGGTGCAGGATATGACCAGCAGCCGCTTGAGCCTGATTGGCAGCACCATCAAGCTGTACTGGAAGCAAGCCTGGCTACGCCAGCGGCTGGCGCTGGGGCAGGCCAGCATCGATTACCAGCAGCAAGCCTTGCGACTGGTGCTGGCCAAGCAGCAGGCCGGTGCCGCGGCCGAGCTGGATGTGCTGACCGTGCGGCAAAGCCTGGCCAGCCAGCAAGCCAGCCTGCACGACTACCAGCAGCAACTGTCCGAGACGCAAAACGCACTGGCGATATTGCTGGACGGCCCGCCCAAGGGTGACATCGCCTTGCGTGCCAGCCTGCCAATGGCGGATCTGCCAGACGTGCCTGCCGGTTTGCCGGTTGCCCTGCTGGCGCGCCGTCCCGACCTGAGTGCTGCCGAATTGCGCCTGCGCGAAACACTGGCAACTGGCGATGCCACCCGTGCCTCGTACTATCCCGACTTTTCCCTGACCGGCAGCCTGGGCAGCAGCAGTACCCGTCTGGCACAGGTGCTGAGCAACCCGCTGGCCACGCTGGGTGCAGGCATCACCTTGCCGTTCTTGCAGTGGCGGCAGATGAAGCTGAACAACAGCATCAGCGAGGCTAACTACCAGCTGGCGGTGGTGAACTTCCGCCAGACTTTGTATTCTGCACTGGCTGACGTGGACAATGCCCTGTCCGCCCGCCAGCAGTACCGGCAGCAGGGCGAACGACTAACCCAGGCCGCCGTGCTGGCCGCGCGGGCGGAAAAGCTGTACCAGCTGCGCTATCAGGCGGGTGCGGCTCCGCTGAAAGACTGGCTGGATGCGCAAGAAACACGCCGTACCGCCGAGGTAAGCCTGCTGGAAAACCGTTATAACCGGCTGGTGAATCAGGTGACGCTGTATCAGGCCCTGGGTGGTGAGGCCAGCGCACAGTAAGGGTGTCCTTGCGGCAGCCATGTGGTGAGCCACGCTTGGCAAAATATGGAATGACAAAGCCCGGTGCATGCACCGGGCTTTTTGCTGCGTGTAGAGCTATTCAGTGTGCCTGACTGGTATCCGCCACACGGGTGGGGCGGGGCGCCAGCCAGATGGCGCAGGCCGCCACCACGAACGACAGACCGGTCAGCCAGAAAATCTGGTTGGTGGACAGCATGATGCTTTGCGACTGCAACAGCTGGTTGAGCTGGTTGCTGGCTGCATCCAGGCTCATGCCGCTACCCTGCAGGGTGCGCAGGGTGTCGCCACCGGGGTCGATGCTGCCTACCAGGTCGGCATGGTTGTAGCTGGCCTTGTCTTCCCAGGCGGTGGTCACCAGCGAAGTGGCAAAGGCACCGGATAATGTCCGCATGAAGCTCATCAAGCCTGCCGCCGAGGCCATTTCCTCCGGTTCCACGCTGGCCATGGCGAGGCCAGTGAGCGGCACAAAGAAGAAAGGCATGCCCACGCCCTGGAACAGCAAGGGCAAGGCCACCTGCCAGAAGCCCATGTCAGTGGTGGAAAAGCTGCGGTACAGGGTGACGCCACCCAGCCACATCACTCCCATGAATACCAGTGGGCGAGGATCGACACGTGTGGAGAGCTGCGCCACCAGCGGGGCAACCAGCACCGCCAGAATGCCGCTCATGGCGGTGGCGTGACCGGCTTCAGTGGCGGTGTAGCCCATATAGCTTTGCAGCCATTGCGGGGTCAGCACCGTTGCACCAAAGAAAGAGCCGAAAGCCAGCGAGATGGTGAGCACACTGGCCCAGTAGCCGCGGTGCCGGAATACCCGCAGATTCACCACCGGATTTTTCTCGGTCAGCTCCCATATCAGGAAGGCGGCAAAGCCGATGGCGGCGGTCACGGCCAGCGCCACGATCTCGGCGGAATTGAACCAGTCCAGGTTCTTGCCTTCATCCAGCATGATTTGCAGTGCCGCCACCCATACCACTAGTAAGCCAAGGCCAACAGCATCGACACGGATTTTTTCGCGCAGGCTTTCCTGACTTTTCAGCAATTGCCAGCCAGCGTAGCCACAGAGCATGGTAATGGGGACGTTGATCCAGAAAATCCACGGCCAGCTCACCTGGTCACACAACACGCCGCCCAGAATCGGTCCCATGATGGGGGCAATCAGCGTGGTCATGCTCCACAAGCCAATGGCGGCGCCGGTTTTTTCCTTGGGGAAAATCCGCAGCAACAGCGTCTGCGACATCGGCATCAGCGGGCCGCCTGCCAGGCCTTGCAGCACGCGGAACAGCACCAGCGTTTCCAGCGAGCCGGCCATGCCGCACAACAAGGAAAACAGGCCGAACAGAACCATGGAGCCGATAAACAGCCGCACCGTGCCCAGCCGCGCAGCCAGCCAGCCGGTGAGCGGCACGGTAATGGCCTCGGCCACCGCATAAGACGTAATGACGTAAGTCCCCTGGCTGGAGGATACCGCCAGCCCGCCGGCGATATTGGGAACCGACACATTGGCAATGGTGGTGTCCAGCACGGCGACAAAGTTGGCGGCGGCCAGCACCAGGGCGGCCAGCCACAGGGTGCCGCCTTCCAGTGGCTTGGGTGAAGCAGTAACGGAGCTGTCAGTCATGATGGCTTACTCGCTGGCGGTATCGATGGTGACTTCCATTGACAGGCCCACCTGCAGCGGATGGGCGCGCAGCTCTGCCGGGTCCAGTGCAATGCGGACCGGCAGGCGCTGTACTACCTTGATCCAGTTGCCGGTGGCGTTCTGTGCCGGAATGGTGGCGAATGCAGCGCCTGAGCCGCCGGACAAGCCGGCCACCTTGCCGTGGTAGGTGACACGGCTGCCATACAGGTCGGCGGTCAGCGTGGCGGGTTGGCCGATGCGTACCTTGTCCAGCTGCACTTCCTTGAAGTTGGCATCCACGTGCGCCTGCTGCAGCGGCACCACCGACAACAGCTGGCTGCCGGCCTGCACGCGCTGGCCGACCTGTGCCTGGCGCTTGGCCACCACGCCGTCCACCGGCGCGCGGATGATGGTGCGGGCCAGGTCCAGACGGGCCTGGTCACGCTTGGCGCGGGCCAGGGCCACTTCCGGGTTGGTGTCCACGGTGGTGTTGACGGTGAGAGTCTGGTTGGCCTTGAGCGAGCCTTGCGCGGCACGGGCATTGGCCTCGGCCTGTTTGGCAGCGGCTTCGGCTGCGGTCAGGTTGGCGCTGGCGGTGCTGAATACGTTCTGCGCATTGCTCAGCTCTTCGCCGGACACCGAACCGCTCTTGGCCAGCGCCTGACGGCGCTTGAGGTCCAGCTCGGCACGTTGCAGGTCGGCGCGGGCGGAAACCAGCTGGGCATTGCTGCGCGCCTGGTCGGCAATGCGGGCCTGTACCTGGGCCTGCAAACCTTCGTCACTGGCCAGATAGCCCTGCACGCGACGCTCGGCGCGCGCCAGTTCGGCTTCGGCCTGCGCCAGATTGAGGGCTGCATCCTTGTCGTCCAGCTTCACCAGGATGTCGCCGCGTTTTACCTGCTGGGTGTCGACGGCCAGTACTTCGCGCACTGTGCCGCTGACTTCCGGGGTGATTTGCGCCATTTCAACGGCCACATAGGCATTGTCGGTGCTGACATGGTGGGAGGCCACCAGGGTCCAGTAAGTGCCGGCACCAATGGCGGCAACGCCGACGACTGCGCCAAGCAGGGCAAACAGCTTCTTGCGCTTGGCCAGACGCAGGCTGTCGCTGTGCGGGGCATCGGAGGCGGGGAGGGCTTGGATATTTTCGCTCATGATGGTTCTCTGCAATTGTTGTATTCGGTTGGGGCTCAGGCTTGATAACCGCCGCCCAGGGCCTTGATCAGGTTGACGTCCAGCAGGAACAGCCGGGTTTCCAGGCTGGTGCTGCTGCGACGACTGGCAATCACGTTGTCTTCGGCATTCAGTACGTCCAGATAGCTGGCCAGACCACCCTGATAGCGGTTTTGCATTACCTGGTAGGACTCTTCGGCAGTTTTCAGAGCCAGGCGGCGCTGCTCCAGCTGCGGGCCCAGTTCCTGTTGCTGGGCCAGTACATCGGCCACGTCGTGCAAGGCCTGGGTGAGGGTCTGGTTGTAGCTGGCTACGGCGGCATCGTATTCGGCACGGGCCACGCGGTAGTTGCCTTGCAGGGCTCCGCCACGGAAAATCGGCAGCGAAATGGCCGGGCCGACCCCGCCAATGTCGGAACCGTTCTTGGTCAGATAGCTCAGCCCCAGCGACTGCACGCCCAGATAGGCAGACAGATTCACATTGGGGTAAAACGCAGCGCGGGCAACGTTGATACGGCTGGCGGCGGCTTCTGCGCGCAATCTGGCGGCGGCCAGGTCCGGACGGCGACCCAGCAAGTCCGCCTGCAAGGTGGCAGGCAAGCCTTGCGGATGCAGCAGGCTGGCAGCAGGGCGGCGCAGGTTCATGCCGCGATCCGGCCCGGCACCCATCAGGGCGGCAATGCTCAGCTTTTGCTGGGCAATGGCCTGGCGGGCGGCACTGAGGTCGGCATTGGCGGTGGCCTGGCGGGACTGGGCCTGACGCAGGGTGCCCATGGTTTCCAGACCATTGTCAAAACGTTGTTGCAGCAGTTGGGCGCTGTGCTGGCGCACGCTCAGAGCCTGTTCGGCGGCATCCTGCTCGGCGTACAGGCGGGCCAGTTCGGCATAGGCTGCGGCAATGGCGCTGGTCAGCGTCAGGCGGCTTTGTGCTGCCTCGGCCTGGGCTGCTGCCAGTTCCGAGCTGGCGGCAGCAATGGCGGAGCGGTTCTTGCCCCAGAAGTCGATTTCATAGCTGAAATCCAGTTCGACCTTGGCAGAGTTGTTGTAACCATGCGGAACAAAGGCAGCGGGAAAGCCGTTGTTATAGCTTTGCTTCATCTTGGTGACAGAGGTATTCAGGTCGAGGCTGGGCAGATTGCTGGCGCCAGTCTGTTCCGCCTGACCGGCAGCTTTGGCCAGACGAGCCTGGGCGGCGGCCAGGTCCGGCGACTGGCTCAGGGCTTCTTGCATGATGTCGTCGAGCTGGCCGTCCTGATAGCTTTGCCACCAGTTGCTGCTCATCCACTCAGCCGTGCTGGCTTGCAGGGTTTGCTGACTGGCCATGTCCTGCATGGTCTTGTTACGGGGCGCGGGGCCCAGGTCCGGCACGCTGGCACAACCGGCTAGCAGCAGGCTGCCTAGCATGGTCAGTTGTAGCAGGGTGCGCCGTGGGTGCATGCTTGATTGGGTATCCATTTTTTTGACATGGCCTTTAACTGTACTGTACGGTACAGTTATAATGTGCGACGTTGACGTCGTCAAGTAAAACCGTACAGTTCGGTACAATTTGGAGCAAAAATGCGAACAAAAAGTGAAGAGCGCCGTCAGGCAATGGTGGCAACAGCGGCGGAGTTGTTCCTGCAGCGTGGTTATGAGGCGACTTCCATGGCAGAAATCTGCAGCCGGGTAGGGGGTTCCAAAGCCACTTTGTACGGTTATTTCAAGTCCAAGGAGGAGCTGTTCCTCAGTGTGATGAAAATGCTGGCCGAAGAACGCATGTCACATGCCTATTCACGGCTGGTACCGGGCGGGGATATTGCGGCGGCTTTGCAGGCATTCGGAGAAAACTACCTGCAGGTGATTCTGGGCCCGGACCTGATGGCCATGCGCGGCATCATTGCGGGTGAACTGGTGCGTGCAGGTGCCGCCCAGCAGTTTTATGAGGCAGGCCCGCGTCAGGGCTGGAACAAGGTGGCGGCTTATCTGGAAGAGGAAATGCAGGCCGGCCGCCTGCGCCGCGCAGATGGCTGGATTGCTGCCATGCATTTGTTGTCGCTGATACAGGCGGAATATCAGCAGACATTCCTGGTTGGCGTGGTGAGCGAGGACGACCTGAAGCTGTTGCAACAGCGTGTGGCCAGAGGTGTGGAGATATTCATGGCCTGGTATGGGGTACAGTGAAGTCTTGCTGCTGTTGGCAAATAAAAAAACCGGGCTTTGGCCCGGTTTTTTCATGCTGACCGTGTGTAGCTCAGTTGCACAGTGTTTTCAGGTACTGCCCGGCATTGAACAGGTCGCGTTCGATGGCGCGGCGCACGGCGGACGGGTCCTTGCGGTGCAGGGCGCGCATCATGTCCTCATGGCAGTCGTTCATGATGCTCCACACATGCGGGTCCTGATGCAGCTGGTTGGAAATGGGGCCAACGTGCAGCCACACGCTTTCAATCAGGGACAACAGCATGGCAGAGCCGGAGGCGCGGTACAGCGTGACGTGGAAGTCTTCGTTTGCCGTTAGGTAGCCTTTGACATCGTGATTGCGGATGGCCTCGTCCATGGTGGCGGTCAGCTCCTCCAGCAGCTTGAGGTCGGTGCTGCTGAGGTTGCGTGCACCTTTTTCAGCCGCTTCACCTTCCAGCAGCATGCGGGTTTGGAGGATGTCGTCAAACTGGGTGCGGCTCAGTTGCGGGACGGTGACGCCGCAATTGGGAATGTTGGCCAGCGCCTTCTCTGCCACCAGGCGTTGCAGTGCGGTGCGCACCGGCATTTCGCCAACCTGCATGTCCTGAGCCAGTTGCTTGATCTTCAGCCGTTCGCCGGGCAGCCAGCGACCCAGTGACAGCCACTGGCGCAGGGTGGTGTAGGTTTCGTCCTGTAGTGTAGAGGAGGCGGTAGTCTTCATTGTCGGCGAGTCGTTGGTATTGGAATTTGTCACAAAGGATACCATAGCAATCATGGTGCTGTGATGCTTCACTTTTCAAGTTTTATTTGATCATAAATTGACATGCATCATTTGTCTTACTATGATGAATTCCAGCTTTTATTCCGGTATTTGCATTTGAATTCACATGGGTTGGTGCGGTGTTGGGAAAAGGGCTTTTTGCAGATTTGATCATAAAGGATAAAACATGCATGAGCATTTACAAAGCTTCATCCGAACACACAATATCCATGAAGTGGAATGCGTCATTCCGGATATGACCGGGGTGGCGCGTGGCAAGATTGTCCCCAAGGATCTGTTCCTTGCCGAAGAGAGCATGAAGATGTCCAAGGCGGTGCTCACCATTACCGTCAATGGTGAGTTTGCCGAATTCGAGCGCTTTGTCGGGGCGAACGATCCGGACATGGTGTGCGTGCCGGATGTCTCCTCCATTCGGCTGGTGCCCTGGGCTATCGAACCGGTGGCGGTGGTGATTCACGATTGTGAAGACTTCGACGGCAAGCCGGTGGGAATTTCACCACGTGCCGTATTGCGCAAGGTGCTGCAATTGTATGCCGACCGTGGCTGGCAGCCGGTGGTGGCTCCGGAAATGGAGTTTTACCTGATCCGGCAGAACAATAACCCGCATGAGCCTTTGCGTCCGCCCACCGGCCGTGCCGGGCGCTCCGAAGTAGGGCGTCAATCCTTCTCCATCGATGCCGTCAACGACTTCGACCCTTTCTTCCAGGAGCTGTCCACTTTCTGCCAGCAAGCCCAGCTCAATGTGGAAACGCTGATTCACGAAGTGGGCGCCTGCCAGATGGAAATCAATTTCACCCATGGCAATGCACTGGAACTGGCCGACCAGGTTTTCCTGTTCAAGCGTGCGGTGCGTGAAACCGCTTACCGGCACAATATCTTTGCCACTTTCATGGCCAAGCCGATGGAAGGCGAGCCCGGTAGTGCCATGCATATCCATCAAAGCATTGTCAGTACTGCAGATGGTCAGAACATCTTTTCCGCAGCTGATGGCAGCGCCAC
This sequence comes from Aquitalea sp. ASV11, assembly GCF_016429185.1. Classification (NCBI taxonomy): domain Bacteria; kingdom Pseudomonadati; phylum Pseudomonadota; class Betaproteobacteria; order Neisseriales; family Chromobacteriaceae; genus Aquitalea; species Aquitalea sp. ASV11. The sequence continues at coordinate 6,657 of NZ_JAELUD010000085.1, read as the reverse complement.
CCCCTTGTTCTTTCATCATATTGCCGGCATGCAGAAGTACCTGCCCATGGTGATGCCCATGCTGGCGCCCTACGTCAATTCCTACCGTCGCCTCAGTCGCCATGCCGCTGCGCCCATCAATGTGCGCTGGGGTTATGACAACCGGACTTGCGGCATCCGTATTCCGCCGTCCGGCCCCAATGCACGGCGGCTGGAAAACCGGGTGCCGGGCGTGGATGTGAACCCCTATCTGGCCATGGCCGCCACGCTGGCCTGCGGTTACCTCGGCATGGTGCAGGGCCTGATTCCCAGTGAACCGATGAGTGACAGCGCCTATGACCTGGATTTCGAGCTGCCGCGCAGCCTGGAAGACGCCGTGGCGCTGATGCAGGACTGCCCGGAGCTTGCGGATATTCTGGGCGAACAGTTTGTGCAGGCTTTTTGCGCGGTGAAGGAAAAGGAATTCGAAACCTTCAATCGTGGCATCACCGCCTGGGAACGCGAACACCTGCAACTGCACGTATGACATGATGGCGGGCTGCTGTCCGCACAGAACAAGATCAAGGAGAAAGCAATGACAACAACACGACACGGCATCAACTGGGACAAGGCCTTGCAACTGCACGCTGCCGAGCGCGAGCGCTTTATCGCGGCGCGCCCGCACTCGCAGCGGCTGTCGGCGCAAGCGGATCAGCATTTGCTGTTTGGTGTGCCGCTGCACTGGATGGATGACTGGTCCACCCCCTTCACCCTGTACGTGAAGCAGGCGCAGGGTGCCAGTTTTGAAGATGTGGATGGCAATCGCTATGTCGATTTCTGCCTGGGCGACACCGGTGCCATGTTCGGCCACGGCCCGGCCCCGGTGGCGCGCGCGGTGGCCGAGCAGGCAGCACGCGGTATCACCACCATGCTGCCGTCGGAAGATGCCGTCTGGGTGGCCACTGAGCTGGCGCGACGTTTTGGCCTGCCATACTGGCAGTTTGCCATGACCGCCACCGATGCCAACCGCTTCGCCCTGCGCTGGGCGCGGGCAGCTACCGGTCGTCAGCAGTTGCTGGTGTTCAATGGCTGCTATCACGGCACCATCGACGATGTGTTTGTCGATCTGGTGGATGGCAAGCCGGTGCAGCGTGCCAGCCTGCTGGGGCAGGTGTATGACCTGACCCAATACACCCGCGTGGTGGAATTCAACGATCTGGCCGCGCTGGAAGAGGCACTCAAGGACGGCCAGGTGGCCTGCCTGCTGGCCGAGCCTGCCATGACCAATATCGGCATGGTGCTGCCGGAACCGGGCTTCTGGGAGGCAGCGCAGGCACTATGCCGCCGCTACGGCACGCTGCTGATCATGGATGAAACCCATACCATCAGTACCGGCATGGGGGGCTATACCCGCGCTCACGGCCTGAAACCGGACATGATGGTGCTGGGCAAACCCATGGGCGGTGGCGTGCCGTGTGCGGTGTACGGTTTTTCCGAGGAAATGGCCAAACGCGCCCAGCAGGCGAAGCGCGAAGCGGTACCGGGCCACAGTGGCATCGGCACCACGCTGACCGCCAACATGCTGGCCATGGCGGCGATGCGGGCCAATCTGGCCGAGGTGATGACCGAACAAGCCTATACCCACATGTTTGCGCTGGCCGAGCAATTGGCCGCCGGCTTGCGTGCGGTGATTGCCCGTCATGCGCTGCCATGGTGTGTGACTCAAGTAGGCGCGCGCACCGAGTTCCAGTTCACCGCCACCCCGCCGCGTAATGGCAGCGAGGCAGATGCGATCCTGGATAGCGACATGGAGCACATCATCCACCTGTTCCTGCTCAACCGCGGGCTGTTGATCACGCCTTTCCACAATATGCTGCTGGTTTGCCCGCAAACCACGGTAGAAGATGTGGCACGACTGGTGACGGCGTTTGACGAATTCGTCAGCGCGGTTCGCTAAGACCGACCGGGCCGCCTGCGGGCGGCTTTTTTACTCAGCCTGCCTGGCGGCAACGGCAAACTGCTCGCCAATGCTGAAGAAGTTGCCACCCGCAATGTAGTGCAGGCTGCGTTTGTCATCGTGGCCATCAAACTGCCAATGGCCGTCGTGCCAGACATCCGGGTCCGCCCTGGCGGCCAGCACTTCGCCAATGAACAGGTCGTAGCGCTGCTGGTTGTGCGGCTCGCTGATGATGCGGCACTCCAGATAGGCAATGCAGCCGTCCACATGCGGTGCCGCAACGGCTTCGCCGGGCAGGGCGGTGAGACCGCTGACGGCAAACTTGTCCACCTCCTTGCCGCTGCAACTGCCTGCGGTCAATACCTGTTCAGCCTGGGCGCGGCAGGGAATATTCAGCACAAATTCGCCGGAAGCTTCCATCAGTTCACGGGTGTGAGTGGCCTTGTCCACCACCACCAGCACCTTGGGCGGGTCAAAGTCCAGCGGCATGGCCCAGGCGGCGGCCATCACGTTTTGTTCGCCCGCGTGGGCAGAGGAAACCAACACGGTCGGGCCGTGGTTCAGCAGGCGATAACTTTTGGCCAGATCAACAGCAACAAGCTTGGACATCGGTCTTTCCCGGTTCATGTTCAGCCGCTGATTCTAGCAATATCCATGCACCGCTGCCTCGTGTTTGGCAATAGCCGTGTACAATGCCGCCAGTTCAACATTTAGCGGAAAAAACCCATGTCCAAACGCAAGGAAGACGAGCTCGACCCGGATACCATTGCCCTGTTGCAATGGTGTGCCGAAGTGGAAGCCCTGTTTGTTGCCGCCGGTGCCAAGCCGGATGAGGCGCAGCAACAAATCGAAGAAAATGCCGAGTGGTTTACCGATATGTTCTTTGACGGCCTGAGCCCGGAAGAGGCAGCCAAGGCGGCATTGAATTGAGCAGCACATCACCTTGCTATGCGGTGCTCGACTTTGAAACCAGCGGCTTGTCGCCATCCGTTGGCAGCCGTGCCACTGAAATTGCCGTCGTGCTGTGGCAGGACGGTCGTGAGGTGGATCACTACCAGAGCCTGATGAATGCCGGCGTGCGGATTCCGGCGCAAATCGAACAGCTTACCGGCATCAGTAATGCCATGCTGCGCAGCGCGCCGCCGGTGGCTACCGTCATGCGCGAAGTGGCTGATTTTGTCGGCGACCTGCCGCTGGTAGCGCACAATGCGGCATTCGACCGCAAGTTCTGGGATCACGAGCTGGGCTTGCTCGGCCGGCAGCGGCGACAGGACTTTGCCTGCACCTTGCTGCTGGCACGGCGCTTGTTGCCGCAGGCGCCAGATCACAAACTGGGCACGCTCACCCGCTGGGCGGGGCTGCCCGATGCCGGACGCGCCCACCGTGCACTGGCGGATGCCCGCATGGCGGCACAGCTGCTGCAATACCTGCTGGAGACAGCGCAGCGCAAGCACGGTGCAGCACAACTCGACCACCGCCAGCTGTGCCAGTTGCAGAAGGTGAGTGCCGCCAGGGTAGCGGATTTCTTCATGCAGCATGCCTAGCCGGCTTGCAGGCTGGCCATGGCTGGCGTTCGACATCCGGGCCTGATGGCTATGGCGGCTGATGATGAATCGGCCCGCCAGCAAAGCGAAATTTCCAGACGCCAAACCGGACATCATGACATTCCGCTGCCGTAAACAGCATCCCTAGACTAATGGCTGGTATCGCCGTGCAGTTTTCCGGAGCGATACCGACTTTACTCGGGGGTTTTCATGTCCAAAGGTATTGCACCTCTCGCAATTGCCGCATCCCTTGCAGTTGCCTTGTCGCCAGCTGCCGAAGCCTGCACCCGCGTGCTGTGGAATACACAGCCCGGTTATCTGCTCAGTTCGCGCAATCTTGATTTCTTTGGCCCGGTCAGCCCTTCGCTGGTGCTGAGTCCGCGTGGTGTCAGCCGCATGGGTGCCACCGAAGAAAATGCAGCCCATACCGTACGCTGGAAGGCGCGCTATGGCAGCGTGGCTGTTTATGCTGACAATGTGTTTCCGATGGATGGCATGAACGAGAAGGGCCTGGTGGCGCATACCCTGTACTTTACCGGTGGTGCCGAACAGCCGCAGCCGGGCAAGCCGGGAAAGCCGGTACTGGAAAGCAGTCACTGGCTGAGCTTCATCCTGGATAACCATGCCACGGTAGCCGAAGCCGTTGCCGCCATCCGCAGTGTGCGACTGCTACCCAAACGCCTGCCCATCGACTATGCGTCGGACACCAAACACATTGCCATTGAGGACGCCAGCGGCGATTCGGCCATCATCGAAATCGTCAAGGGTGAAACCGTCATCCATCATGGCAGGCAGTTCACCGTGCTGACCAATCCGCCTGACTATGACACCATGCTGAAGCAGGAAAAGAAGTTTGCGGCCTCCACCTCCGAAACCATTCCCACCGGATGGCAGGCGGACGCCCGGCTGGTGCGGGCCAACTGGCTGCTCAAGACGCTGCCGCGCCCGGACAATGTCGAAGAAGCACGCGGCTTTCTGGCATCCATCATGCATAGTGTTGCCATGCCCATCGGCCTGATGGCAGACCCGCTGGATTTGTCGGTGGAAAAAGCCTACGAGCCGTATTCACGCTATCCGGCAGAAAACCGGGGCGTGGGTACCTACTGGACCACCACGGCCGACATGAAAAACATGCGCTATGCGTTTCAGTCTGCTTCGTCCATCAGCCCGGTCTGGCTGGATTTGCGTGACTTTGACTTTGCCCGGCTCAAGCAAACCAAAGCCATTTCGCGCCTGAACCTGTATGGCAGCAAGAACTGGGCTGGCAATGCACGCCAGCACTTGCAGGATGTGGCGGCTTATCACTGACCATGTGCATTCCTGCCGCTGTCAGCCTGGCAGGCCGTGTGACTGATGCCGGTAAGCGCTACTGCCTGCCGGTATCAGTCTCCGGCTTCCAGTGTCAGCAAGTGCGGGGTGAAGTCACCGCGCTCCAGCACCCGGATGCAGGCGTCCACCACATCCGGGTCCAGCTGGGTGCCGCGCATCAGGCGAATCTGGGCAATGGCCTGGCCAATGCCCAGTGCGGCACGGTAGGGGCGATCGGATGACATCGATTCGACAATGTCGGCTACGGTGAGGATGCGTGACTCTAGCAGTATGCTTTTGCCCGACAGGCCGAGCGGATAGCCGGAACCATCCAGATATTCGTGGTGCTGGCGAATGATGTCGGCAATGGGCCAGGGGAAGTCAATGTTTTTCAGGATGTGGTAACCGACTTCCGGATGGCGCTTGACCAGCGCAAATTCCACCGGATGCAGGCGGCTGGGTTTGCTGAGAATCTCGGCTGGCACTTCAATCTTGCCCAGATCATGCACCACGCCGCTCAGGTACAAGCCACGCAGCCGGTGTGCATCCAGGCGTAATTCCTGGCCAATCAGCACTGCAAGTTCGGCCACGTGTTTCTGATGGCCAGCGGTGTAAGGGTCGCGCTGTTCCAGTACCGAGGCAATGGCAGCCAATGCCTTTTCCAGCGCATTTTCCAGTACCTGGGCATGGGCTGCCTGCTCCTGCAAGGACTGCTGATACGCCACCCGGGTGCGGCGCGACTGGATGCCGAACTGTACATTGCGTGTCAGTTCTTCAAAAACCTGCACCTCCACCGGGCTGAATGACTGCTCGGCGCCACCGTAAACTGCCAGCGCGCAGATCAGGTCCGGTCCTGCCACCAGCGGGATGGCGACAATGGCGTGCAGCCCGTGCTGGCTGGCCAGCGCCTTCCATGGCTGGAAGCTGGGGTGCTGTTGCAATGCATGGATATTGATGGTGTTGCCCTGGCGGATGCAGCTGGCAATCGGGCCGTCATTGCTGGCGGAGTCCTTGGTCCAGCAAATATCCAGCTGTTCGCTGTATGCATGGGCAGTACCGGCAGCGGCCAGTACTTGCAAACGCTGTTGTTGCAGGTCCTGCATGCCGGCTATCAGGGCCAGCGGGTAGCGCTGGTCGGCAACGATGGCATCACACACGGCTTGCAGCAAGGCCTGTTCGTCACTGGCCTGTACCAGGGCCTGATTGGTACGGCTATTGGCTTGCAGCGCCCAGGCGCGGCGCTGCATTTCATCATGGTCCTGCTTTTGCTGGGTGATGTCCTTGAAAATGACAGTCAGGCCTATGCACAGCCCTGCGTCGTCGAAAATGGGTGATTTGCTGGTTTCCAGCCAGCAGTGCTTGCCATCCAGCATGTAAGGCTCTTGCAGCACCACGGCAACGCCGCTGGCAATCACTTTCTGATCGTCTGCCTGATAACTGGCTGCCAGTGCTGGCGGGAAAAAATCGTGGTCGGTCTTGCCGAAAATGTCTTCGATGCGGATGCCCAGATCATCGGCAAAACGCTGGTTGCAGGTGATGAAGCGGGAGTGGGTGTCCTTGATGACGACCCGGTCCGGCAGTTGCCGGATGGCAGCCTGCAGGGTGTAGTCGGCAAATGGCATGCTTGTGCTACGGGCGTCCATGTTCAGCTTTTTCTTTTATGGTCCGGCAGTTGATAGCCATGTTCGTCAAATAGTGCCAGGCAGGCATCAACCACGGCGGGGTCGTACACGCTGCCCTTGTATTGTTGCAACTGTGCCAGCGCCTGGGCCTGACCCAGCTGGCGACGGAAGGGGCGATGCGACATCATGGCCTCCATGCTGTCGGCGACGTGGATGATGCGTGCTTCCAGCAGGATTTCATCGCCGCGCAAACCGCGCGGATAACCGC
>NZ_JAELUD010000084.1:0-15314 GCF_016429185.1 Aquitalea sp. ASV11 | reverse complement strand
GGGTGGACGGCATTTCGTCCAGCCAGCTGCGCAGGTCGGTCAGCATGCCGATACCGACGTTGTCAGCCTTGACCTTGCGGTCCAGCAGCCAGCTGCGGGCGGCCTTGTCGTCCAGCACCTGGGCCAGTGCGTCGTGGGCTTCGACCACGTGGATGCCGCGAGCGCGCATCTGTTCAACCATGTAGGCGTGGTCTTTTTGGGCGCGTTCCACCCAGATCACGTCATCAAACAGCAGGTCGTGGCAGTTGTCGGGGGTGAGGCGTTTGTGGGCCAGGCCCGGACGGCACACCATCACGCTGCGCAGCTTGCCGCATTCGGAATGAACACCAAATTTGCCGGTCATGATGAAATCCTTTCAATCAGTAATTGCATAAACCTGTTTCCGTACACTCCCTTGCCTGGGCAAAGGAGTGAACAGCAAAAGGCTGGCTTCAGCTTTCGGTCTCGTAACGTTCTTTGATCTGCCAGACATAGACTGGCAAACCGAGCATCAACAACAGGACTCCCCACATCACAATCTCGGCGCCGGCACCAAACAGTGCCCACACCGCATAAAGGAAACCGATGGAGGAAAAAATCAGCGGCGCGGTAAAGTCGCGCCGGCTGTATTTGCCCTTTTGCATCAGCATGATGGCCAGCAGCGCCATCGAGCAGAAGGCATAGGGCAGCAAGGTGGTGGCGGTGGCCAGCAGGATGATGAATTCAAAAATCTTCACCCCGCCCTCCCCGCCGGCGTATTTCATCGCCAAGAGCACCGTCACCAGGCCGCTGGAAAGCAGCAGGCCGAACAGCGGCACACCCTGGCGGTTGGTCTGACCAAAGCGGCGCGGGAACAACTTGTCCCTGGCGGCGGCATGGGGTACATGGGCTTGCATCAGGCTCCAGCCATTGAGTGCGCCAAAGCAGGACACCACCGCACCCAGCCCAACCACCCAGTAGGCCCAGTCGCCCCACATCAGGCGGGCGGCATCGGCAAACGGGGCTTGCGAATTGGCCAGCATGGCCGGTGACATCACCCCCATCAGCGACACCGTGGACAGGATGTACAGCACGGTGGCCAGCAAGGTGCCGATGACAGTGGCACGCGGAATGGTCTTGCTGGGGTTGACCACATCACCAGCAGGAACCGAGGCGGATTCCAGTCCCAGAAACGCCCACAGGGTGAGCGCCATGGTGGCGGAAACCGAACTCAACAAGGGCTTGCCATGCGGGTTGAACACCAGGTTTTCCGGGTGCATGTAGAAGAAGCCGATAAAGGTGACGGCTGCCAGTGGCACCAGTTTGAGTACGGTAGTCACCACCGCCACCAGGCCGGAACTGCGTGCACCACGGCTGTTGATCCAGGTAACGGTCCAGATCAGGCCAATGGAAAAGGCAGCTGCCAGCAGGTTGTCATGCCCCAGTTGCGGGAAAAACACCTGCATATAGCTGGTGGCGGCCACTGCCAGGGCGGCGTTGCCGGCCCACAGGGCTATCCAGTAACCCCAGGCAATCCAGAAACCGGCAAAGTCGCCAAAGCCGGCATGGATATAAGCGTAGGGGCCACCCTCTTTGGGAATCATGGCGGAAAGCCGGGCAAACACCAGCGCCAGACAAATGGCACCGGCCGAGGTTATTGCCCAGCCGATCAGGGACATTCCCCCGTAGGGGGCTAGCGAAGCGGGAAGCAGGAATACACCGGAACCGATCATATTGCCCACTACCAGGGCGGTACACATCCACACGCCAAGGGCCGCTTTTTTTACTTTGGTCTCGCTCATGGTCTTGTCTCCATCGAGGCCGAAAATCGAAGCTGTTAAAGAACGTGTTCTGTATGAGCTTCACAATATTAGTATTTAATTATTTTGTAAATATGTTATTTACGCATATGTAATTCCATGTCGCGGTTTTGAACATGCACACGCCATTGTTGGTCGCAGTGCGGCAGCCGACCCCATCAGCAAGGTCATCTCTATGGTTTAGGTGCTTTGCCGGCAAAGCACCATGTCTTAAATCACATAAAAAAACTGATAAATAGCGAGGTGCGTTAGCAGGTTGGCAAGCACAGAAATGACAATGCCCGGAGCAGGCCGGGCATGGGGCAGGAAAAAGGCGGGAATTTAAAACTGACAGGGGCCGGCAGGTACGCTTGCCAGGGCCCAGTTGGCCAGCGCCCATTGCCACAGCTCTGTGGCGGTCTGACATTCAGGCGGCGGCAACTGACCCAGGCGGCACAGCGCCAGACGCAGTTCCTGCGCGACCTGGGCCGGGTTGATGGCAGGTGCCAGGGTTTGCTTGGAGAGCTTTTCCCCGGCTGCATTCACCAGCAAGGGCAGATGGCAGTAATCCGGCGTGGGCAGACCCAGGCAGCGCTGGATATGGATCTGCCGTGGCGTGGACACCAGCAAGTCGGCACCGCGCACGATATCGCTCATGCCCTGCTCGGCATCATCCACCGCCACGGCCAGTTGATAGGCCCAGAACCCATCAGCACGCAGCAGCACGAAGTCGCCGATGTCCACAGCAAGGTTTTGCTGGTACAGGCCTTGCAGCCGGTCGACAAAGCTGACTGGCGTATCATCCACCCGCAAGCGCCAGGCATGGTGTTCACGCTGCTTGCGGCAGCCGTTACGGCACCAGCCCGGATAGACATGGCCATCCACGCCACGACTGGCGACGCTGGTGATTTCCTTGCGCGAGCAGCTGCAGGGGTAAACATGGCCGCTGTCCACCAGTTGCTGCAAAGCCGCCTGATACAGGTGATGGCGCTGGCTCTGGTACACCACTTCGCCGTCCCATTCAAAACCGAAAGCTTCCAGCGTGCGCAGGATGTGGTCGGCGGCGCCGGGCATTTCGCGCGGCGGGTCCAGGTCTTCCATGCGGACCCACCACTCGCCGCCACGGCTGCGCGCTTCCAGATAGCTGCCAACGGCTGTCATCAGGGAGCCGGCATGTAACAAGCCGGTGGGACTGGGGGCAAAGCGACCTCGGTAGGGATAGGGAATGTCTGGCATGGCAACAGTTCTGGCAATCAACATCACATTGGGGGAGCAGCACGGTGATTTTTGGTGAATAATATCCGAGTGAAATACTCAGATATTACCCTTGTCCGTTCTGCCCCTGCCCGGCTTGCTTGCCGCCACCGCAAAGCGTGTGACAGCAGTTGGCCCGGCCAATTCAGGAGGAAAGCAAAGTGGCCTACGTTGTAACCGATGCCTGCGTCAAATGCAAATACACGGATTGCGTGGATGTCTGCCCGGTGGATTGCTTTCATGAAGGCCCCAACTTTCTCGCCATTGATCCGGACGAGTGCATTGACTGCACGCTGTGCGTGGCCGAATGCCCGGTTTCTGCCATTTATGCCGAAGATGATGTACCAGCCGGGCAGCAGGTGTATATCCAGCTGAATGCCGAGCTGTCAAAACGCTGGCCCAGCATCACCGCCAGCAAAGCACCACTGCCCGACCACGCTGACTGGGCGGAAGTGACAGACAAGCTGCCACACTTGCAACGGGACTGAGGCTAGATGAAGAGGTCGATATCGCCACCGGGCTGGCTGGTGCTCTGCCGGTCCAGCCGCTGGCGATAGGCGGCTTCCTTGGAGGCCAGCGTGCGGCTGTTCTTGAGCTTGCGCACCATCACCTTGCCTTCACCGGGAAAGAAAAACACCTTGCGGGCAAAGCTGCCCAGCAAGTCCTCGGCCAGCAGGGGAATGCCTTCGCTCTTGAGATAAGCCCGGATGAATTCGCTGTTCTGCTCGCCGATATTCACCACCGACATGCCATCCAGCACATTGCCGGCACCAAATACCTTGGCTTCCAGCCGCTGGCGCTGGGCACCCAGTTTCTGCATGTCGGTAATCAGCAATTCCATGGCATTGACCCCGAAGCGGGCCGGTACGCTGGTCTGGCTATGCCAGTCGCTGCCTTGCGGCAAAAGGAAATGATTCATGCCATGCACGCCGGCCGTGCGGTCCATCAGGCAAACGGCTACACAGGAACCGAGCAAGGTGGTCAGCATCAAGGGCTGGCGGGTGGCAAAATATTCGCCCGGCAGAATCTTGATGGCATCGATCTGGAACTGCCGATCGAAATAGCGCCGTGTAGAGGGCTGCTCGGAATGGCTCATGTTCCCGCCCTCTCATGGGGAAGACGCAGCACATCCAGCACTTTGTCACCCAGTTGCGCCAGCGGGTGGACATGCATCACTCCGCCCTGTGCCACTGCCTCGCGCGGCATGCCATACACCACACAGCTGGCCTCATCCTGCGCAAAGGTAATGGCGCCCCCCTGGCGCAGCTGCAACATGCCGTGTGCGCCATCCTTGCCCATGCCGGTGAGGATGACAGCGACGGTCTGCGGGGCGGCCAGGTTGGCGACCGACTCGAACAGCACATCCACGGCCGGGCGATGACGGTTGACCGGCGGGCTTTGGTCCAGGCAGATGACAAAGCCCTGCGTTCCCTTGCCAAGCCGCATGTGCGAATGGCCGGGTGCAATATAGGCGGTACCACGCAGCAGCGGTTCACCGTCCTCCGCCTCTTTCACATGCATGGCGCACAGCTTGTCCAGACGGCGGGCAAAGGACAAGGTGAAGCCTTCGGGCATGTGCTGCACGATCATCACCGGCGGACAATTGGCAGGCAGCTTGTCGAGAAACTCCTTGATGGCATCGGTCCCTCCTGTGGAGGCCCCTACCGCAATGATGGCATTCTGCCGCAGCAGCGCAGGAGACAGCCGGCTGGCCGGCGGTGCTGCCGGGGTGGCAAACAGGGCCGGGCGACGCAAACGGGCAGTTGCCACCATGCGGATCTTGTCGCGGATATCATCGGCGTAATCCTGCATGGTATTGCTGACATCTACCGTAGGCTTGGGCAGGAAGTCCACCGCGCCCAGCTCCAGCGCACTGAGGGTGGTTTCCGAACCGCTCTGGGTCAGGGACGAAATCATCAACACCGGCGTCGGACGCAAACGCATCAAACGGCGCAGGAACTCCAGCCCGTCCATGCGCGGCATTTCCACATCCAGCGTGATCATGTCCGGGTTGGTTTCACGGATGCGCTCGCGCGCGACGATGGGGTCGGACGCGGTGGCCACCACTTCCATGTCCGGCGCTTCATTGATGATGCTGGTGAGCAGGCTGCGGATGAGAGCCGAATCATCTACCACGACCACTCTGATCTTGCGCTGGGCGGTGGCTGTCATGTTCATTCCCTTGCGTCCTGCCCAAGCAAGCGATAAGCCGTCCGGCCACAGGACTGGAAGGCATCGGTCAGATGCATGATGTTTTCCGAATGTCCCAGAAACAGCAAACCGTCAGGCTGCAAGCAGCGCGCAAAGCGCTGCAGGATGGCGGCCTGGGTTGGCTTGTCAAAATAAATCAGCACATTGCGGCAAAAAATCACGTCAAAACGCCCCATGTCCGGCCACGGCTCTGCTACCAGGTTGAACTGATAAAACGACAGGTGCTCGCGTAGCTCCTTGCGAATGCGTACCTTGCCGGCATTGCGCCCCACGCCGCGCAAAAAATAACGCTTGAGCAGAGCGGTATCCAGCGTACGGGTACGCTCGGCATCATACACACCATCTGCCGCATGACTGAGCACCCGGGTGTCGATATCTGACGCCACCACCTCAAGCCGCTGCCGGTTGAGCTGCGGCAGCGACAGCAAGGTCATCGCGATGGAGTAGGCCTCCTCGCCGGTGGAAACGGCCGAACTCCATACGCGGTACAAACGGTCCTGGCCAGCTCGCTCCATCGCATGCAGGCGCAACAGGTCGAAATGATGCGGTTCACGGAAAAAGGCGGTCAGATTGGTGGTGAGCGCATTGACGAAATGCTGCCACTCCTCAGTCTCCGCACTGCCATCCAGCAAGTCCAGATAATCGCTGAACTGGCGGAAACCCAGCTGGCGCACACGTTTGGCCAGCCGGGAATACGCCATATGGCTTTTGCTGTCATTCAGCGAAATCCCCACACGCTGATAGAGCATTTGCCGCAGCCGGCGGAAATCCGCTGCCGTGAACTTGATATCGCGTTCAGCGCTCATCAGGCCTTGTCACACCCATCAGAATTCTTCCCATTCATCATCATGCGAAGACGGGCCGGGCAAGGTCTTGATGCGCTCGGCATGTACGGGTGCACGTGCCGCTACCGGCTTGACCTGCTGGCCCGCTTGCTGTGTCAGTCGCGCCGGGCTAACCGATGCTCGCCCCTGCCCGCTTCTGGGGGCTGCCAGTCGCGGCGCACTGCTACCATCCAGCCTGAAGATGGAAACGGCATCCATCAGGTGCCGGGCCTGATCCTCCAGCGATTCCGCTGCGGCAGCGGCCTCTTCCACCAGCGCAGCGTTCTTCTGGGTGTTTTCGTCCATCTGCGTTACGGCCAGATTGACCTGTTCGATACCGGAGCTTTGTTCGACAGAAGCGGCCGAGATATCACTCATGATGTCAGCCACACGGCGGATGGCGCTGACAATTTCATCCATGGTGCGGCCTGCTTCATCGACCAGCCGGCTGCCAGATTCCACCTTGTCCACCGAATCGCCAATCAGCAGCTTGATTTCCTTGGCCGCTGCGGCCGAACGCTGGGCCAGGCTGCGCACTTCACTGGCCACCACGGCAAAACCACGGCCCTGCTCGCCAGCGCGGGCGGCTTCCACCGCCGCATTGAGCGCCAGGATATTGGTCTGGAAGGCAATGCCGTCAATCACGCTGATGATGTCGACAATCTTCTTGGCGCTGTCATTGATCTCGTTCATGGTGGACACCACATTGCCCACCACCTGACCACCGCGTGCGGCAATGTCGGAGGCACCGGTCGCCAGGGTATTGGCCTTCTTGGCGTTTTCCGCATTCTGCCGGACGGTACTGGTGATTTCCTCCATGCTGGAGGCGGTTTCCTCCAGGCTGGCTGCCTGCTGTTCGGTACGGCCGGACAGATTGCTGTTACCCGCCGAGATTTCCTGGGCTGCGGTATTGATGGCCTCGGTGGATTCCTGGATATTGCCCACGATGCTGCGCAGTCGCTCTACCGTGGTATTGGTATCGCTCTTGAGCTGGCCCAGCATGCCGTCGTAATCATTGTGGATGGTACGGGTCAGGTCGCCCTGCGCCAGGCCGCCCAGCACGGTTGCAATATCATCCAGCGCGCGGCTGGTGACATCCAGCAGCTGGTTGACGCCTTCGGACAGCATGCGGAAGAAGCCGGTCTTGTCCTCGAGCACCAGGCGGGAGCCATAGTCGCCCCGTGCCGCGGCATGGACGATGGCTTCCACTTCTTTCTCGATCATCACCTCGCCGGTACGGTCCTTCCACTCCACCACGCTGCCCAGGCGTTCACCATCGGCCCCGAACACCGGGTTGGCGGTCAGCGAGAAATGACGCCCGCCCACTGCGATGTCCGCCTTGTAGGTAGCGCGCAGGTTGGCCAGCAGGTCGCGCTGGTGGGCCGGATTGCGGTGGAACATGTCCATGCTGCCACCCAGCACATGACGCGCGCTGAAGTTGGGCAAAGCCTTGCGCAGGTCGGCTTCGGCATTGGTCAGCATGTCCATCACGCTGTGATTGAGATAGATGATGTTGCGGTCGTTGTCAGCAATCATCACATTGGTGGTGACATTATCCAGTGCACTGCGGATACGGGCGTTTTCGGCGGCAACCGCACGTTCGGCCTCGATGCGCTGCTGTTCGGCAGCCTGGTGGGCCAGTTCGGCGGTACGGTCAATCCACTCCACACCGTAGCCCAGTCGCTTGCCACCAGCACCATTGATGGGGGTGAGAATCAGGTTGAAGGTGCGGCCACCGATATGGATGGTGCCATTGTGCGAACCGCGCAACTGCTGCATCAGGCCGCGCTGGTGACCGGGATTGCGGTGGAACTGGTCGATATTGCTGCCCAGCAGGTTACGGGCAGAAAACTGCGGCAGGTCATGGCGGATATCGCTTTCCGCCAGGGCAAACATATTGACCACCGACTGATTGGCATACACCACATTGAATTCGGCATCGGCAATCATCATGTTGGTGGCGGCGTAATCCAGCGCATTGCGCACCCGGATGTTTTCCACCGCCTTGTCGGCAGCCTGACGGATATAGGCAAACAGGCTGTTGCTGTCCCCTGCCGCCACTTTCAGTTCGGTGGTGACTTCTCCCGCTGCCAGCTCTTGCATCAGCTGTACTGCATCAGCCGGTTCTCCGCCAATCTGGCGCAGCAAGGAGCGGCTGATCAGCCAACCGGCAATGATGCCGATCAACACGGCAGCTGCCAGCAGGATATTGAGCAATGTCCCGGCACTATTGGCACGGGACAAGGTGCCTTCGGCGACTTGCTTGGAGAGGCCCTCCTCGAAATCAACGTAGCCGTTGATGGACTTGATGTATTCCAGCTGGATGGGGCGCAGGGTTTGCAGCAGATAGTTCTTGGCCTCCTCTTCTTGCCCGCCTTTCAGCAATTGCAGAAACTGCTGCAATTGCTGGCGATATCCGGCTTCCTGGACCTTGAGCTTGTCAAACAATGCCTGGCCTGCCGCGGGCACGCCAGCTGACAACAGGTTCATTTGGGTGGTAATGCGGCCCAGAGCGTCATCAATCTGCTTGTGCTGATCTACCAGCACCACCGGGTCGCGCGCCAACAGCAAGGTACGCGTGGCGCGGGCCGTGACATTGACATCATCAATCACCTTGTTGGCCTCGGCCGCGCGCGGCACATGGACATTGGCAATTTCGTCAATATCATCACGCAGACTGTGAATCTGGCTGATGGCCACCGCCATGGCGGCAATGATGACGGCAACCAGCAGGCCAAAACCCAGTAGCAAGCGGTGCGTTACTTTCAGATTATTCATGTTTCACCTCTCCCTTACAGCCTGTCGGCTTCAGCCTTGGTCCGTCACATCAACCAGCGCCATTTCATCGCTGCTCATCAGGCGCTCGATATCCACAATGATCACCATGCGCTCCCCCTTGGTACCCAGTCCTTCTATATAGGTGGTTTCCACCACCGAGCCGAACTCCGGCGGCTCGCGCAGCTCGTCGGCCTCCAGCTGGATGACATCCGACACGCCATCCACCACCACACCCACCGTGCGCTGGAAAATGTTGAGGATGATCACCACGGTAAAAGCGTCGTACACCGGCTCGCCCAGGCCAAACTTGATGCGCATGTCCACGATGGGAACAATGCTGCCCCGCAGATTGACCACGCCCTTGATGAAGGGGGGCGCATTGGCAATGCGGGTAACCGGGTCGTAACCACGGATTTCCTGCACTTTGAGAATATCAATGCCGTATTCTTCCTGCCCCAGGGTAAACACCAGCAGCTCGCGCACTGCCTTGCTTTGTCCGTGGCGGTATTCCAGCTGTTCGCTCATGGAAACATGCCTTTTTCTAAGCCGGATCGCTCGCCATCGGCCGGGCGGCTTGCCGCTGCCTGTGGCGTGCGATGATGGAAATATCAAGAATCAGGGCTACCCTGCCATCTCCCATGATGGTGGCACCGGCAACACCTTCTACCTTGCGGTAATTGCTTTCCAGGTTCTTCACTACGAATTGCTGCTGGCCGATCAGCTCATCCACTTGCAAGGCCAGTTGCTGGCCGCCGGCTTCCACAATCACCAGAATGGCACGGGTCGGATCGATGGCGACATGGCTGCTGTCGCCAGGGAAGAAGGCCGCCAGTGAGACGATTGGCAGATATTGTCCGCGCACATTCACCACCTGCCCCTTGCCGGCCACCGTTTTGAGATCTGCGGCCTGCGGCTGCAGGGACTCCAGCACGAAGCTGAGTGGAATGACATAGATATCATCACCACTGCGCACCGACATGCCGTCCATGATGGCCAGCGTCAGTGGCAGGCGAATGCTGATGGTGGTGCCAAAATCAGCCAGGGAGTCGATGTCGATGCGACCGCCCATGCTTTGTATGTTGCGCTTCACCACATCCATGCCGACACCACGACCGGACACATCGGTCACCTCGGCGGCAGTAGAAAAGCCGGCTTCGAAGATCAAGCCCCATACTTCGCTGTCGCTCAGTGCATCGCTGACCGCCATGCCGCGCTCACGTGCCTTGGACAGGATGCGCGCCCGGTTCAGCCCGGCCCCGTCATCCGTCACTTCGATAACAATGCTGCCGCCCTGATGAAACGCCCGCAGGGTCAGGCGGCCGGTGGCCGACTTGCCCTTGGCCACACGCACCTCGGGCGACTCCACCCCATGGTCCAGGCTGTTGCGCACCAAGTGGGTCAAAGGGTCGGCCAGCTTCTCGATGAAGCCTTTGTCCAGTTCGGTATTCTCCCCAACCATTTTCAGCTCGATCTGCTTGCCCAGCTTGCTGGCAAGGTCGCGCACCACACGAGGAAAGCGGTTGAAGACAAAAGAAATCGGCGTCATGCGAATGGACATGACGGCTTCCTGCAGCTCGCGGGCATTACGCTGCAAAGCCAGGATCCCGCCCAGCAGACGTTCATGCTGGACCGGGTCCAGATTCTCTCCGGACTGGCTGAGCATGGATTGGGTGATGACCAGTTCACCTACCAGATTCAACAACAGGTCCACCTTGTCGGTATTCACCCGGATGGAGTTTTCCGCCGCGGGCTGCACACGCTCGGCACGGGGAGCAGCCACCGGAGCCACCGGCTGCGGTGGTACAGCCTGAGCAGGAGATGCCGCAGGCATGGGCGCAAACAGGCCGAAGCCCTCTTCTTCGTGCACCATGACAGGTGCAGGTTCTGCGGTACCAAGCGGAACAAACAAGCCGAAGCCATCTTCCTCGAGTGCTACAGGCGGTGACGTGTCCGCAGCTGGCAAGGGTTCGAACAGGCCAAAGCCATCGTCCACATCGCCATGGACAGCACCATCAGCAAGAGAAGGCGCGAACAGGCCAAAACCATCCTCTTCAAAGGCTACATCACCGCCCGGGGCCGCAGCCGGTTCGCCTACGCTGGCGGAGAGGAACAGGCCGAAATCGCCTTCGTCTTGCTGACCATGGTCCACCGTGATGCGAAAATGGTCTGGCGCAATGGAAAAGGCCAGCGACTCGGATACTTCCTCGGCATGCAGGGTACTGGTCAAGACCAGCACCCAGGGCTGAGCCGGGTCGTCAGACCCTGGCTGGACAAGATTCATCTCTCCCAGCAAGGCCATGGATTGCAACAAGGCGTCGTAGTCCGTATCCGGCAGATGATCCAGCTCGACATACATGGTGCTGCTGCTTGCTGGCTGATGACTGGCAGGCACTGCGGGAACAATGGGAACGGCAGGCGCGGGCACTGCCGCGTCCTTATTCACCAGCGCGGTCAGTTGCTGTTCGACTGCCCGCACGGTAGAAGGGTCTACAGACGGTGCGCCACGATGCGCAGCCAGCATGGCCGCCAGCACGTCCTTGGCTTGAAGGCACACATCCACCATGGCGGTGCTTAGCTGCATGGTGCCTTTACGCACCTTGTCCAGCAGGTTTTCCAGGACATGGGTGAGTGCGGCCAGATCGCCAAAACCAAAGGTGGCAGCGCCCCCCTTGATGGAGTGCGCGGCACGAAAGATGGCATTGAGGTCCTCGCTGTCCGGTGCAGCTACATCCACCGCCAGCAATACCCCTTCCATGGTAGCGAGGTGTTCGTCGGTCTCATCAAAAAACACCTGATGAAACTGCGACATATCAATAGACACGATGCATCCCCCTGCTGGGCCATGCAAAAATGCAAGCCACCCTGATTGCCAAGGCCGACACCGGCCGGCAGCGCTGAGTTAACCGACCAGGCGCTTCACCACATCCAGCAATTTCTGCGGATCAAACGGCTTGACCAGCCAGCCGGTGGCACCGGCAGCACGGCCAAGTGATTTCATCTGGTCGCTGGACTCGGTGGTCAGCATCAGGATGGGCGTACTGCCGTAAGCCGGCAGTTTGCGCAGTGCCCTTATCAGACTCAGTCCATCCATTCCCGGCATGTTCTGGTCGGTCAGGATCAGGTCAAAGGTATCAGCCTGTGCCCGCGCCAGGCCGCCATTGCCATCCATCGCCTCTACCACTTCGTAGCCCGCACTCTTCAGGGTAAAGGTCACCATCTGGCGGATGGATGCCGAATCGTCAACTGTCAGTACTTTTTTTGGCATGTTGTTCCCACTTTTCTTTTGTTCACGCTCAAAACAAATCTATGCTGCCGCTTTCCATACGGCCTTGCGCCACCGGGTTGCTAGACAAGGCCTGACGCAATTCCGTCAGCCTAGCCGCCACCGTCGATGCCCACTCTTCTTGTTCTAGTGCCGGACGGCTGTTCAATTCCATCATTTCTTCAATGCCATACAGGCGTTTGCCGACATGGGCAATCAACTGGGACACCATGTCCTGGAACTGCAAGGAACGCACGGCATCCCCCACATGGTCGGACAACAAGCCCACTCCATGGCGCAAGCGACCTACCGATTCGGCCATCAGCGCATCCATGTCGCTGATGCGGGAAGAAGTTTCATCCAGCCGTTGCTTGGCCTGTAAGGTAAACATCATGTCCTGTGAAGCCAGCTGATTGATCAGCCCTTCGGCATGCGTCACCGAGCCATTGACCCGGTTGATCAGGTCGCGGATCTGCTCGCTGAAAGAGCTGGTCCGTCCGGACAAATGGCGTACTTCATCAGCCACCACGGCGAAACCTCGCCCCATCTCCCCGGCACGCGCCGCCTCAATCGATGCATTGAGCGCAAGCATATTGGTCTGGTTGGTGATGGAGTGGATTTCATCCAGCAGCCGGATGACGTCCTGCATCTCCTTGCCCATGGACTCCATCTGCTCGACCAGCAACATCGCCAGACGGCTGTTGTCCACCGTCTTTTCCACGAAGCCGGACATGGCTGCGGCGATTTCGGTGACAAAACCGGTGAAGGAAAGCGCATGCGCATCCATGCCCAGGTCGCCCTTGGCCAATGACTCTGCCAGTTCCAGCTGGGCTGCAGCTTCACGCGACAAACCCGAAAAACTGTTGGCCAGAGTGACGACAGCGTCCTCAATCAGCGCCTGCACCCGCGCAACCTCACCTTTGGACTGGGAGATCTGCTCATGGATGAAATCCACACAGTCAGGTACCGGGACCGCCTGCAATGGCTGACTGGATGCAGCTGGATTTTCCTGATCAGACACCCCGTCCTCCTTTGGCAACCACCAACACGCCAACGCCGCCACTTGCACCAAACCCAACAAAACGGACAGGAAACCATCCAGCCGCCCCCCTATGCCCGCAGCAAGCGCAAGCACCATGGCAAAAATACTGAATCCGCTACCTGCCAACCGTCGCTGCCGATCCGAAAGCACCATGTCTCCCCCGGCTTTCAACAAATTGCCAATGTACTAACTTCTTCATCAGCCAATCTGTCGATTAAATCAAGGGACGAATCATGTAAAACACGTAAATACGTAAATATCCGGATAGGTTTGAATTATTTTAATTTCAGCTTATCAAAGAATTTATCAAGCCTGACCTCAAGCGGTGATACAGCCTTGAGTACAAGTCAATGCTTACTTAATTGTAAACATCTTGTTAAAGCAGGCAATTTCCAGGACTTGCAGCACAGTGTCGCGACAGTTCACCAGTGACATGGATTTTTTCTGACTGGTTGCTCTCTCCTTCAGCAATAGCAGCATGCCCAGCGCCGAACTGTCCAGAAACGGAACCTGGTCAAAATCAACCTGAATTTCCTGAATGGCCGGGTTTTCCAGCAACTCCTGGCTGGCCAGGCGAAAATCCTTGTGCAGATTGAAATCAAACTGGCCTACCAGCATCAGCGTACCGATCTGGCCATCAACTTTTACCACTGGTTTCATATGCATTTCCCCCTGATCAACTTAGTCATGCGCCATTTCCCCGCCCAAACAGGGAAGACTCAATTCAAAAAAAGCACCGCCTTGCTGGCGATCCCCACCCATCACGCTACCGGATAGTTCATCGGCCACCTTCTTGACAATCGACAAGCCCAGGCCGGTTCCACCAGGACGGGTGGTGAAGAAGGGTTCGAACAGCCTGGCAGGATCCACCCCGCCCAAACCGATACCGTCATCCTCAACCCGAAAATGTACCTGATTACCCTGCAAGCTCACCAGCAAGCCGATCCGCCCTCCCTCCGGGGAGAAATGCATGGCGTTCTCAAGCAGGTTCACCAGAGCACCTTGCAAGGCCTTGCGATCTGCCATTACCGTTATGGCAGACGGTAGCTGTTTGTGGCAATCCCAAATCATGCCACGCTCATGACATTGTGGAATCAACACTGCCGCCACATCTTCCACCAGCACGTCCACATCCAGCACTTCCAGTGCACTGGTTTGCCCACGGACAAAACCCAGCATGTTCTGGATCAACCCCTCCAGTGCCTTCATCCGTGCCAGGCTCTTGTCGACAAAGCGCGCCCTGTCTTCCGGGCGCAGCCCTTCTTGCTTGAGATTGGCGGTATAGAGCATGGCCGTGGCCAAAGGGGTGCGCAGCTGGTGGGCCAGTGAAGCTGCCATGCCACCCATTGCAGCCAGCTTTTGCTGGTGGGCCAGCTCCACGGTCAAATGATGCAGGCGGCTGACATCATGCAACAGCACGATGCGTCCGCCAGAAGCAGGCAAATCCTGATACTGCAAGGCCAGACGCCGCTCTCCTCCTTGATAGGGAAGAATATACGTTCCGTCCAGTTCGGCATGTTCCCACAGGCTAACCACCGTGGCCCAGCCCTGGCCGACATGTTCACCATCCAGCAAGGACTGTGCGGCCGGATTCTGCGCAACCACCACACCATCAGGTGACAGCTCAACCACGCCGGCCGGCAGAGCTTCTAGCAACATGCCCAGGCGCTCAGCCAACTCGGCATTTTCGTCACGCTGCTTTCGCAATTGATTGTTAGCCTCATCCAGCTGGGCATTGAGTACGTTTACCTGTACTTCCAGCTGACGATAAGCATCAATCAATTGACTGGAGACCGTATTGAACTGCTCGAAAGCCGCCTCCAGCATCTCCTGGTCTTTCAAATTTGATGCTGTCTTGGCCATGTTTCGCGTCGTATTTGTAAAAAGGACTTAAACAGTATGATAATGACTAAGTCTGAGCCAAGCCAACTTAAAGTCTGATCTTAACCAAGACAGTTTTCAAAGAAAGCTGGGAAAATGCATAACTGGCGTATACAACGGGAGTAATACGCCATAACAACGAACCGAGGCTGCGGAGGTTTCTGTGTCAGAGCTTCTTAAAAAAATCGATGCCAGAACAAAACTGGCAGGGACCAACAAGCTGGAAATCCTGCTGTTCTCCCTGGGTCACGACCAGCGTACCGGGAGGAAGGAAGTCTTCGGCATCAACGTCTTCAAGGTCCGCG
>NZ_JAELUD010000083.1:0-15572 GCF_016429185.1 Aquitalea sp. ASV11 | reverse complement strand
ACCGGAAAACATTGCCCGCATGCAGGCAGGCATTGCCCTGACCGACGCCGACCGCGCCGGCTGGCTGGCACAACTGGCCGCGCAACTGGCAACGGCTAGAAGAGAGCAAAAAGCCGTGGTGCTGGCCTGTTCAGCCCTCAAGCGCCGCTACCGCGACACCCTGCGCAGCGAAGACCCGGATTTGCTGCTGGTACACCTCAAAGGTGACAAGGCGGTCATTGCCGAGCGCATGGCAGCTCGTGACGCCCATTTCATGCCGACTTCACTGCTGGACAGCCAGTTTGCCGACCTGGAGTCACCCGAAGCACAGAGCGAAAACGTCATCACGCTGGATGTCAGCCAGCCCCTGAGCACCTTGCTGCAACACAGCTTGCAGCAAATCGCACAACGTCAGTCCCAAGCATAAAAACCGAGACAACAGAGGAGACTTCAGGTGACACAACAATCAACTCCACATCGCAGCACACCGCGCCGCTGGCGCATTGGCGGTCTACTGGGCATTGGCGTACTGGTGAATTACTTCGACCGTATCAGCCTGTCCGTCGCCGCCCCGCAATTGCAGCAGGAATTTCATCTTTCCAGCAGCGATCTGGGGATTTTGTTCAGTGCCTTTTTCTGGACCTATGCCTTATTGCAGATTCCGACCGGACTGATCCTCGACCGCTTCGGCGTGACCCGCGTCGGGCGCTGGGGTGCCTTGTTGTGGGGAGTGGCCTCCACCCTGACCGCCTGTGCCGGTGGATTCGGCGGCGTGTTTGTCGCCCGCGCCTTGCTGGGTGTGGCCGAAGCACCGGGTTTTCCGGTCAGTGCCAAGGCTACCGGCTACTGGTTTCCGCGCCGCGAACGCGCAATGGCAACGGCCTTGTTCGATGCGGCAGCCAAGTTTTCCAATGTGATTGGCGTGCCGCTGGTTGCCCTGACCGTGGTGAACCTTGGCTGGCGCTGGGGCTTTGGCCTCACCGCCCTGCTCAGCCTGGCGTACTTTGTGGCCTTTGCCCTGATTTATCGTGACCCCAGCCAGGACAGCAAATTGTCGGCAGAGGAATACCGCCACATCACCGAAGGCGGTGCCGCTGCCGAAGGGGTAAGCCAGGCCGGATCGCTGGCCATGCTGGGCTACCTGTTACGGCAACGCAAGGTATGGGGTTTGTCCATCGGTTTTGCCGCCTATGGCTATGTGTTTTACCTGTTTCTCACCTGGCTGCCCGGCTATCTGGTGCAAACCATGCACATGAGCATTTTGAAATCGGCCAGCTATGCGGCCATCCCGTGGATATTTGCCACCCTGGCCGACCTCCTGGTGGGCGGCTGGCTGATTGACCACCTGATTGCCCGTGGCCATGACGAAACCCGGGTGCGCAAGGGCGTATTGCTGGGTGGCATGCTGCTGGGGCTTGCCGTATTCGGCACCACCACTACCAGCGACCCGCTGATTGCCATTGTGTGGATCAGCATCGCCCTGAGCGGACTGGCTGCCGCTGCGCCGGTAGGCTGGTCGCTGCCCTCGCTGATTGCCCCGCGTGGCGGTACCGGTACGGTGGGCGGCATCATGAATTTTGCCAACAACATGATGGGCGCGGTGGCACCGATTGTTACCGGCATCATCGTGGGCAATACCCACTCCTTCACCAACGCCTTCCTGATTGCCGGTTTCATGCTGTTGATCGGAGTGCTGTCCTTCCTCTTCCTGCTGGGTCGCATTGAACCCATTGCAGAGCCACCAAGCACGGGCGGCACAGCCTGAGTGCAAGGCTGATACAGGCTGCACGGTTTGCAAGCGACCCGCCTGGCGGGTCGTTTTGCTGTCAATGCTGCAGTGCCTATGTGAATGGCCAGTTCCATCTGACAGCGCCGGCTGTAAATATCGCCAGGTCGCCAAGCAAGCAACCGTTACAGGCAGATCCCCCGGCTGCTGTTGGCGCGCTATGCCGGCCACACCCCTTCACCCCGCTGAGGAGTTCACATGGAACAGCATCACGCCAGTGTTTTCATTTACCCAACCCACGCAGAAGCCGAACAAGCCATCCGCATCCTGGACCGTGCCGGTTTCGACATCAAGCAACTGTCCATTATCGGCAAGGGTTATCACAGCGAAGAACATCCGGTCGGGTTTTACACCACCAGTGAAAAGATCAAGACCTGGGGTGGCGTTGGCGCATTCTGGGGCGGCCTGTGGGGGCTGCTGTTTGCCCCCGCCGTCTTTCTGCTGCCCGGCGTCGGGTTGCTTGCCATGGCAGGCCCGATCGTCACCACACTGGTTAGCGCCGTGGAAGGTGCCGTGGTGGTTGGCGGGGTTTCCGCCCTGGCGGCAGCACTCACCAAACTGGGCGTGAAGAAAGAAGACGCAGTTGAGTACGAGTCGGCACTGAAAGCTGACAAATACGTGCTGCTGGTACACGGTTCTGCCGCCGATCAGGACAAAGCACAAACCATCCTGAGCAATGCGGACGCCTGGAAATCTGCCTGATATCCCCTGCCGCCAGTGCGCAGCTGCGCCTTGGCGGCAGTTTTCAATCCAGCGCGTGCAACAGTTTCACTTCCACCGGTGCCGCCAGCTTGTCGGCCACCCAGGCCCGGTAAGCCTGGTAATGCGCAGAAGCGCGATGGGCCTCCACCGCAGCCATGTCACGGTAGCGTTCAAACACATGCAGCACGTCGGCAGCTCCTTCCTCCTGCAACACCTGGTAAACCTCACAACCTGCTTCCGCCAGACTGTCCCGCTGCATGTCTCGCATGGCATCACGCAGCGCCTGGTTGTGCTCGGGCAGGCAACGCAAACTGGCAAAGATAAATACGCTCATGTTTTCCCCTTGGAATAAATCGCTTTGCGGTCGTCAATCATACTGCAAAGCAGCAGTGCCAGACTGTAGCTGAGCCCAGCCCCTTTGCTGACGACATTACATGGCCCACAAACCAAGCAATTGCTTGCTTGCATATATTTCCGGCTGGTAAGGTGATGGCTTCAAACAACACGACACGGGAGAAACTGCAAATGAAACAACGCGATATCGTGGTATTGAGTGCCGTGCGCTCGGCGATCGGTACGTTTGGCGGCGGCCTGAGCCACCTGGAACCGGCCGAACTGGGCGGCATGGTGATGAAGGAAGCCGTGCTGCGCTCCGGCGCAGACGCCAGCAAGATTCACCACGTAACAGTGGGCAATTGCATTCCGACAGAAAGCCGCTATGCCTATGTGGCACGGCTGGCTTCGATTGCAGCCGGTTTGCCGATGGAATCTGTCGCCATGGCAGTCAACCGCCTGTGCGGTTCCGGCCTGCAAGCCGTGGTCTCCAGCGCCCAGGCCATCATGCTGGGTGACTGCGACTATGCCATCGGCGGCGGGGTGGAAGTGATGTCGCGTGCCGGCTACCTGTTGCCGCAATTGCGCAGCGGTGCGCGCATGGGCGACGTCAAGGCGCTGGACATGATGACCGCCGCGCTGACCGACCCTTTCGGTGTGGGCCACATGGGCATTACCGCCGAGAACCTGGTGGACAAATGGCAGCTCAGCCGCGAAGAACAAGACCAGTTCGCACTGGTTTCGCAACAGCGTGCTGCCGCCGCCATTGCCGATGGCCGCTTTGCCAGCCAGATCGTCCCCATTGTCAGCCAGACCCGCAAGGGCGAAGTGGTGTTTGATACCGACGAACATCCGCGTGCCACCACGCTGGAGGCGCTGGCCAAGATGAAACCGGCATTCAGGAAGGACGGCTCGGTCACCGCAGGCAATGCCTCGGGCATCAATGATGGTGCGGCCTTCCTGGTGCTGGCCAGTGCCGAAGCCGCCGCAGCAGCCGGACAGCAGCCAATGGCGCGGCTGGTTTCCTACGCGGTGTGTGGCGTGCCCAACCACATCATGGGAGAAGGCCCGATTCCTGCCACCCGCGCTGCCTTGCAACGCGCAGGGCTGACGCTGGACCAGATGGATGTGATCGAATCGAACGAGGCCTTTGCCGCGCAATCGCTGGCCGTGTGCAAGGCGCTGGAACTGGACCCGGCCCGTGCCAACCCCAATGGCGGTGCCATTGCGCTGGGCCACCCGATTGGTGCCAGCGGTGCCGTGATTGCCACCAAGGCCTTGTACGAACTGCAACGCATCAATGGCCGTTACGCACTGGTCACCATGTGCATTGGTGGTGGGCAAGGCATTGCCGTCATTTTCGAACGGCTCTGATCCTGCGCCATTGCACTGCAACCGCCCGCCTGCCGGGCGGTTTTTGCTTGCCATTATCTGCGGCAGGACAAGCAAGATGCATATTCAATACACATATACGGTTTTGGCCCTATAAAATGGCAGTAGAGTAGCGCTCTGTACAGCCTGCCAGTTGACTCTTTTCTCCAACCTTCATGGGCCATCAAGCCGAAAGGTTGCCATGGCAATCAAACGCACACTGCTGATAGTGCTGATGCTGGCCAGCCAGGGTCTGGCGGCGGCATTGGCAGAGCAGCGCTGGGACGGCCCACGCAGTGGACCGCCCCGGCAGCCGGGCCATTATCAGGTGCTGTATCTGGCACAGGATCTGCGCAATGGCGGCATTTCCGGCAGCTATCGTGCCTTTGCCTCTGCCGCTGCGCTATTGGGATGGCAGTTACAGATGATCGATGGCAAGGGCAGCAGTGCGCTGCTGCGCCAGGCACTGGCCAGTGCCATTAGCCAACGCCGGGTGCAAGGGGTGATTCTGGGTGGCATTGCCGCCAGCGACCTGAGGGTGGAAATCGGTGCGGCCAGGCAGGCCGGCATTCCGCTGGTTGGCTGGCACGCAACGGCCACGCCCGGAGCACAGGACGGGCTGTTTTTCAATGTCACCACCGACCCGCAGGAAGTAGCGCGGCTGGCTGCCAGCTATGTCATCCAGCAAAGCCAGGGCAAGGCTGGCGTGGTGATCTTCAACGACGAGCGCTTTGACATTGCCAATGCCAAAACCCGCTTCATGCAGCAGACACTGGCACAGTGCAAGACCTGCAAGTTGCTGAGCGTGGAAAACATCCCCATCAACCATGCGGCAGAACGCATGGATGCGGTGGTCAGGCAGTTGAACCAGCGCTATGGCCGGCAATGGACGCACACGCTGGCCATCAACGATGTCTATTTCGATGAAATGAACTATCCGCTGCTGCATGTACAGCGTGCGGACATCCGCAATGTCTCCGCCGGAGACGGTTCCAGCAAGGCCATCACCCGTATCCGCGCCGGTTTGTCACAACAAAGTGCCACCGTGGCCGAACCACTTGCGGCGCAAGGCTGGCAGATGGCCGACGAACTCAACCGCGCCTTTGCCCATGCCAGCCCCAGCGGTTATGCCAGCAAACCCATTCTGCTTACCCGTGAAGTACTGCAGCAGCTGGGCGAGCAGGACATAGATGCCGCCCTGCCCTACCAGCAAGCCTATCGCGCCATCTGGCGCTTGCGTTAAGCCACGATTGCAACCCGCTCAGGCCAGCAGCTTGCGCTCGGTTTTGCCATATTTGAGCGACTTTTCATCCGGCAACATCAAACCGGTGGCCTCGTCACGCCCTTGCAGGATGAAGCGCGCCTGCGGCTGACCCAGTTGCTGGGCGGCCAGCTGGCTGTCAGCGCCGATTTCGCCTTTTTTCATGCGGTTGACGATCAGCCCCACCGATGTATCGGCAAAGTCACGCAGCATCCAGGCATCGCCATCGCTGTCGCCTGCCACCAGTACCGGGCCATAACCCTTTTTCGCCTGCAACTGCTGGCGGATGCCCACGGTCTTGCCCGGACCCCAGTTGAAGTGCCAGCCATTCAGGTAGCGGTCGGTATAGCGTCCGTTTTCCATTTCCAGCCGCAGGCCAATGACATTCTCCGGCGGCACGCCATAGCCAAAATCGGCATGACCGGCAAACACCCGTACCACGTCGTCGATGGAGGCGGTGCTGACATACACATCAATGCCGTTGGCACGCAGGGTATGCATCAGGCCGCGGATTTCCTCATGCACGCGGATGCCATGAAAATGGGTGTCGGCCACCACCCCGGCCTTGCCCGGCAGGGTTTCCGGGCTTTGGTAGCGTACCTTGCGCAAGGCATCGCCCAAGGCTGCCTTGTTGGAGGCCATGGCCATGGCCTGCAGTTCGGCCGTGCTCATGTTCTTGTAGAAATAGATGATCCACTTGTAGCCGATTTCCAGCGGGAAGCTGTCGCAGATGGCGTCATACATGAAATACAGCTTGGCGCGGAAATCCTTGAACTGGTCGCTGGCCTGCACGTCTTCCAGGCTACGGCTGCCGGCCAGCCCCTGATAGTTGGCATACAGCCAGCGATAGTCTGCCACCACGTCGGCCGCGATGTCGGCCATGCGTACCGGCTTGCCATCCACCGTCTTGTAGTCGGCCATGAAGGTTTCATCCGGCACGTCACGCCACAGCACCTGGCGGAACTCTTCGGGCGTCAGCTTGTACTGCAGATGGTTGATCTGGTACATCAGCAAGGCTTCTTCACAGTCATTCATGATGCAGGTGTTATCCCAGTCGAACACTGCGTAAGGCTTGCGGTCGGCGCGGTAAGCGGGGCTGTGACGGCCATGCTGGTCCAGCAGCAATTGCAGGCGCGCCGCATTGCGAGGCGACCAGCGTGCGCCATCCAGCGGCGCGCTGGCCGTGCTGCTCTGGGCACGGGCTGAAGAAGAAGCCAGCAGCAAGGGGCTGCTGGCGGAAACGGCGGCAAGGGCATGAATGAACTGGCGGCGTTGCATGGTATCTCCCGATCCGGATGACAAAGGAAGACGGGAGGCCATGCCAGCCCGTCAGCATGGCCAGCATAATAAACACCCAATATTACAACTTTGCCACAAAAGTACACAAAGCGTGCAAATCCGACCTGCAAAACCCGGCAGGCGACCGGCTTGACAGGGACGCAAAGCCAGGGAGAATGAGCAGGCACATATCAGGTGGAGAAGCCCATGTGGCAAGAAGAGCGCTACCAGCGCATCCGTGCCTTGCTGGCACTGGAGCAGCGCATCAGCACTGACCGGCTGGTCAGGGAGCTACAGGTATCGCGGGAAACAGTAAGACGGGATGTCGCCGCGCTGGAAGCGCTGGGACAGTTGCGCCGCACCCATGGCGGCATTGTGCGCCAGAGCGCAACGGAAGCCCCGATTGCCGAACGGGCTCAGCTCAATGTCCGTTTCAAGGAAGACATTGCCCGTGCGGTGTGCAGCAGGCTTAGTGCCGGGCAAACCGTGTTCATTGATGCCGGCACCACCACTGCCCTGCTGGCCCGGCAGCTGGCCGGGCTCTCCGGCCTGACCATCATCACCAATGCCTTTGATGTGGCGCTGGCACTGCGCCAGCCAGAAGGCGGCAAACGCCATCAGGTCATCATGCTGGGGGGTGAGCTGGGCGAACGTGCCGCAGCCACGGTGGGTGGCAGCACTGTCAATGCCATCCGTCATTACCGGGCCGACATTGCCCTGTTGTCCCCGGTTGGCGTCAGCGCCGGGATGGGGGCCAGCAATTACGATCACCACGAGGCCGAAGTGGCCCGTGCCATGAGCGAGCAGGCAGATCAAACCTTTATCCTGGCCGATGCCAGCAAGCTGGGCCTCAGCAGCCGCTTCAGCCTGTGCCGGGCGGAGGCCATCGACCTGCTGGTCAGCAACCGGCAGGACGCCCCGTCGCCAGCCTGCGAGGCACTGGCAGCGCAAGTGGGAGAGCTGTGGCTGGTTTGACGGATCAAGCTGATACCAAGATGGCATATGCAAACAAGTAAATGTTATTTTTGTTATATTAAAAACAGAAATATCCTGCTTTGAGTTATATAAATTCAAGGCATGGTCATGAACTTCCAGCAACTGCGCATCATCCGCGAAACCGTGCGCCAGAACTTCAACCTCACCGAAGTCGCCAACGCGCTGTACACCTCGCAATCCGGCGTCAGCAAACACATCAAGGACCTGGAAGACGAACTGGGTGTCGAACTGTTCGTCCGCAAGGGCAAGCGTTTTCTGGGGCTGACTGATCCTGGCAAGGAATTGCTGATCATCGTGGAGCGCATGCTGCTGGACGCCGGCAACATCAAGCGCCTGGCCGAACAGTTCAGCCTGCGCGACGAAGGCCAGCTGACCATTGCCACCACCCACACCCAGGCGCGCTATGCGCTGCCCAAGGTGGTGACTGCCTTCAAGAAAGCCTTTCCCAAAGTACATCTGGTGCTGCATCAGGCCAGCCCGGAAGAGCTGGTGCGCCTGCTGCAGTCCGGTGATGCCGATATCGGTATTGCCACCGAAGCGGTGGCCGAAGTGCCGGAGCTGGTTTCCTTCCCCTACTATGGCTGGTATCACAGCGTGATTGCCCCGCCGGATCACCCGCTGCACCAGCAAACCCTGTCGCTGCAAACGCTGGCTGAATACCCTATCGTCACCTACCACCAGGGCTTTACCGGCCGTGCGCAGATTGACCGTGCCTTTGCCCGCGCCGGGCTGGTGCCCGACATCGTGATGTCGGCACTGGATGCCGATGTGATCAAGACCTATGTGGAACTGGAACTGGCAGTCGGCATTGTTGCCTCCATGGCCGTGGACCCGCAGCGTGACCAGGCGGTGAAAGTGGTGCCCGGTGAACCCCTGTTCGGCCAGCAAACCACCCGCATTGCCATTCGTCGCGGCCATTACCTGCGCAGCTATGCCTACCGCTTCATCGAGCTGTGCTCGTCCGCGCTGGATGAAAGCACGGTGCGCAGCGCACTGAACCCGGCCCTGCAGGACTGAAACGGCAGGCAACGCCCGGCATTACAACTATTGATGTTTCTTGCCGCAAGTTGACGTACGGACAGGGTATGGTGCGGGTTTTTCCACCATACCCTGCTCCAGGCAGGCAAGGACTGCCGTGCCATGCTCAAGGCGCTCTCCCGACTGATTTCCCGACGCCCGCCACTGCCCGCGCTGACGCATGCCAGCATCAACACCTTGTGCCATGATTTTCTGCCACGCGTCCAGGCGCTGAACCGCGAACGGCTGGACACCATCCAGCAACAGCCAGCGCAGCACCCGGCGCTGTTCCGGGAAGACAGCATGAACCTGTACCAACGCGCGAGCCTGTATCTGGAGTACGGCGAATGGCACAAGGCACGCCAGTTGCTGGATTCTGCGGCCCGACGTCTGCAAGCGCACGCCCCGGATGCGGCCAGCACCCTGCTGCATTTGTGCCGTGACATGCAGGCGGCCGAGCTGCAACAGCGGGAACTTCTGCGCAACTAAGCCGGTCTAGCCGAGCTGACTTGACCTGCTGGCCAGTACAGGTAACATCCCCAGCCCTGCCCATTTTTTGCAATCGTGCTGCCGTTCTGGCTGGCAGCACACCGCCAGTTGAGATTCATGTCCGCTTACACCCGCCTTAGCACCGCCCTTGTCCTTGGCAGCGCCTTGTCCTGTCTGTTCTCCAGCCCGGCCCGCGCCGAATCCTGGCTGGAGAGTGCCAGCAACGAAGTCCAGCATGTCTGGAACGATGGCACGCTGGATGCCTATCTGCCCTTGAACACCTATCACATGCGCTGGGCCTACAGCAAAGAGAAGATCGCCGAGTTCAACGAAAACCCCTGGGGTTTTGGCCTGGGCCGCAGCCTGCGTGACGACAATGACAACTGGCATGCACTGTACGCCATGGCTTTTCTCGACTCGCACAAGAAGGTAGAGCCGATTGCCGGCTATGCCTATACCCACCCCTTTTTCCGCGCAGGTGAGTGGCGTGCCGAAATCGGCTATACCGCCTTCATCACTTCGCGCACCGACACCCTGCACTCCTTCCCCTTCCCGGGTGTGCTGCCGCTGGTGGGCATCAGCTATGGCAATCTGACCATCAACAGCACCTATATTCCCGGCGGCAAGGGCAATGGCAATGTGCTGTTCACCTTTGCCCATTACCACTTCTGAGTGTGGCTAACAAAAACCCTGCTGCTGCGCTGCGCCTTCTTGCCATACCCTGGTACTGTCGGCGTCGGCGCGCCTTGCCCCAGGAACGCAACGCTATTTTGTTAGCCGCTCCAAGCCCAGATACTTGCCCCGGCAGCGCATGTAAAACATGTTAAACGGGGCTAATTGGCTTCACTTCGCTCAAAGCGGTGTAAAGCTGGCAGCCACAAGCTTGTAGCGCTGCCAGCGCCTGACTAAGGTGGGCGCATTGTTCACCATGAAGGCAGGACTCTCATGCGCCCCTCTCACTTTATTGTTGTCAGCGCCACGCTGGGCCTGCTGTTGTGCAGCACCAGCCATGCGGCAGACAGCAACATGCCGGCTGACTCAGCTGCACACCGTTGCCAGGCCGGGCATCAGGATGCCTCGGAGCCGGAGCACCACCATTGCGATCCGCACGGCCCGCATCCGGCCGATGAGCACGGACACATGCCACCACCGCCGCACGAGCCGCCACTGGCTGCCGTCAAAGCCTGCGTGGGCAAGAAGATAGGCAGCAAAACCACCATTTACCTGCACGGCGACAGCATTCCCGCCATATGCCAGCCCTACGACGGCATGGTACTGGCCAGGCCGCTGCATCCGCTGCTCCCGCCGCCGCCAGATGAAGGGTCGCACGCTCCGCAGTAAGAACACGGACGCAATGACAAGGCCGGGCAAAGCCCGGCCTTGTCACATCAACGCCTCATCATCCCGCCCTGATGGGTGGGCTTACAGCTTGAGCATGCCCCTCTCCTCGATGATGGCGATGATGTCGGCCAGGCCCTGCCCGCTTTTGAGATTGGAGAACACAAAGGGCCGCTCGCCACGCATCTTGTGTGCATCGCGCTCCATTACCTCCAGCGAAGCACCCACCAGCGGTGCCAGGTCTATCTTGTTGATCACCAGCAAGTCGGATTTGCAAATACCCGGCCCGCCCTTGCGCGGAATCTTGTCACCGGCAGACACATCAATCACATAAATGGTGAGGTCGGACAACTCCGGGCTGAAAGTGGCGGCCAGATTGTCACCGCCGCTTTCGATGAAGATGACATCCAGCCCCGGATGACGGGCATTGAGCTGCGCCACCGCTTCCAGATTGATGGACGCATCCTCGCGGATGGCCGTGTGCGGGCAGCCGCCGGTTTCCACGCCAATGATGCGGTCCGGCGACAGCGCCTCGTTCCTCACCAGAAACTGGGCGTCTTCCTGGGTGTAAATATCGTTGGTGACCACGGCAACGTTGTAGATGTCGCGCAGTGCACTGCACAGCGCCCAGGTGAGGTGGGTCTTGCCCGAGCCGACCGGCCCGCCGATTCCAACGCGCAAGGCGGTTTTCTGCATGGTGTATCTCCTCTGGCCTGTTTCGCTTCAGGAGCGGAACAGGCGGCTGTATTGGGTTTCGTGTTTCATCGCCGCCCACATCAGGCCGGGGGCGAAATTACTGTGTTGTTCGGCAGGGAGACTGATGGCCTGTTCCACTGCGTTGGCAACGGCAGGCAACAGCGAAGACAGCAATTGCTGACCTGCACTCTGGCCCATGGGCATGGCCTTGAGCAGCACCATCACCTGGTTTTCCAACCAGCTCCACAGCAGCGCCGTCACGGCTTCGCGCTCGTCTATGCCCAGCGCACGGGCTGCCAGCGCCCATGCCACCGGCAGGCAAACTTCGCCATTGGCCAAGCCATCCGGCCAGCTCATGGCCTGGCCTTCCGGCAAACCCGCCAGCAGCTGGCGCAGCGAGTAGCCCATTTGTATGGTTTCCTGTCTTTGCTCGCGGCAATCGCGGCTGGCCAGATAGCGCTGGTTGAGCCGGTACAATGCAGCCTCGTCGCCGTCGGCCAGCGCTTGCAGCATCCGGGAGAGCATGGCGGCATCAAAATGGCAGACCGGGCCTTGCAAGACTTCATGCAACCACTGCTGCGCACTGGCGGCATCGTGTACCAGGCCCAGTTCCAGCGCACTTTCCAGTCCCTGCGAATAGCTGAAACCGCCAATCGGCAGGCCGGGGCTGGCCAGGCGCAGCAATTGCAGCAAAGGCAGCAGTGTGCTCATGCCGGCTGACCGAACAGATGCAGCCTGGGCGCGTACTGGAAGGCGGCATCCTTGCCGTGCGAATGATGATGGCCACCGCCGTAGGCACCGCTTTCCGGATTGAACGGCGCAAACAGCCGGCTCACTTCCGCCCCCATTTGCTGCAGCATCTGCTCCAGCACATAGTCGTCCAGCAGCCGCAACCAGCCCTCGCCCACCTGCAAATGAACGTGACGATTGCCCAGGTGGTAGGCCGCACGGCACAGCGCTTCCGGGCTGGCGCAACGCACATGCAGCAGGGGCTCGTCCGCCGCCAGTATGCGCACCACGCGGCCATCTTCCGCCCGCAGGCACTGACCATGCGCCAGCGGTGCGCCGGCGGATAAAAACAGGCCGGCTTCCTCGCCATCCACGGTACGGGTACGCAGCCGGGTCTTGCTGCGCAATTCAAAGCTGAGCAGCAAGTCGGCATCACTGCGGCAGGCTTGCGGCAGTCGCTCGGTAATCACCAGCATGTTCTTTCCTCGTTTTTCTGTTTTCCTGACCGGGACGACATCGTTTCCAGGCCATGATTTTTCTTGTCCCCGCGCAGCCTGTTCAGAACAGGAAATAGCGCTGGGCCATGGGCAGCACGGCGGCCGGTTCGCACCACAGCAGCTGTCCGTCGGCTTTTACCTGATAGTTTTGCGGGTCCACTTCGATCTGCGGCAGGTAGTCGTTGTGGATCAGGTCGGTCTTTTGCACGCTGCGACAGCCATGTACCGCCACCAGTCTCTTGTTCAGGCCCAGCGCCTCGCCTATCCCTGCGTCCAGTGCGGCCTGTGAGACAAAGGTGACGCTGCCATCGGCAATGGCCTTGCCGAAACTGCCGAACATCGGCCTGCTGTGTACCGGCTGCGGGGTGGGGATGCTGGCATTGGCGTCGCCCATGGCGGCCATGGCGATGATGCCGCCCTTGAGGATGAGCGATGGTTTGACCCCGAAGAACATCGGTTTCCACAGCACCAGGTCGGCCAGCTTGCCCACTTCGATGCTGCCCACTTCGTGGCTGATGCCGTGGGTGATGGCCGGGTTGATGGTGTACTTGGCGATATAGCGCTTGATGCGGGCGTTGTCGCAGCCTTCGCTGTCCCCCGCCAGCGGGCCGCGCTGCTGTTTCATTTTGTCGGCCGTCTGCCAGCAACGCAGGATGGTTTCCCCCACGCGGCCCATGGCCTGGCTGTCGGAGGACATCATGGCAAAGGCACCCAGGTCGTGCAGGATGTCTTCGGCGGCAATGGTTTCGCGCCGGATGCGGCTTTCGGCAAAAGCGACGTCTTCGGCAATCGAGGCATGCAGGTGATGGCACACCATCAGCATGTCCAGGTGTTCGTCTATGGTGTTGACGGTAAACGGCCGCGTGGGGTTGGTGGAGCTGGGCAGCACATTGGCAAAGCCACAGGCCTTGATGATGTCGGGTGCGTGACCGCCACCGGCCCCTTCGGTGTGATAGGTGTGGATGGTGCGGCCCTTGAACGCCGCCAGCGTGGTTTCGACAAAACCGGCTTCGTTCAGCGTGTCGGTGTGAATGGCCACCTGCACGTCCATTTCATCGGCCACGTTCAGACAGTTGTCGATGGCGGCCGGGGTGCTGCCCCAGTCCTCGTGCAGCTTCAGGCCGATGGCCCCGGCGCGCACCTGTTCACGCAGTGCTTCGGGCAGGCTGGCATTACCCTTGCCGGTAAAGCCAAGGTTCATGGCAAAGCCTTCTGCTGCCTTGAGCATGCTGGCCATATGCCAGGGCCCGGGTGTGCAGGTGGTGGCATTGGTGCCGGTGGCCGGGCCGGTGCCACCGCCAATCATGGTGGTGATGCCGGCGGCCAGTGCTTCTTCAATCTGCTGCGGGCAGATGAAATGGATATGGGTGTCAATGCCGCCAGCGGTGATGATCATGCCTTCACCGGCAATGATTTCCGTTGCCGCACCAATCAGGATATCCACACCAGGCTGGATGTCCGGGTTGCCCGCCTTGCCGATGGCGGCAATGCGGCCGCCCTTCAGGCCGATGTCAGCCTTGACCACACCCCAGTGGTCGATGATGAGCGCATTGGTAATCACGGTATCGGCCACCTCGGCGGCCACGCACTGGC
This sequence comes from Aquitalea sp. ASV11, assembly GCF_016429185.1. Lineage (NCBI taxonomy): Bacteria > Pseudomonadati > Pseudomonadota > Betaproteobacteria > Neisseriales > Chromobacteriaceae > Aquitalea > Aquitalea sp. ASV11. Next base: position 1,507 of record NZ_JAELUD010000083.1, on the reverse strand, counting down.
CCTGGCCCATGCCGTCGCGAATCACCTTGCCGCCACCAAACTTCACTTCTTCGCCGTAAACGGTGAAGTCGCGCTCTACTTGTGCCCACAGGCCGGTATCAGCCAGTCGCACCGCATCGCCCGTGGTGGGGCCGAACATTTCGGCATAAGCCTGTCTGCTGATTTTCATAAGTCCCCCATCACCCGGCCCTGAAAGCCGAATACGCGGCGTGCGCCAGCCAGTGCTACCAGTTCTACCGTCCGGGTCTGGCCCGGTTCGAAACGCACCGCCGTACCGGGGGCAATATTCAGCCGGAAACCACGTGCGGCAGCGCGGTCGAAGCGCAGTGCGTCATTGGCTTCGGCAAAGTGGTAATGCGAGCCGACCTGTATCGGCCGGTCACCGCTATTGGCCACCTCCATACTGATGGTGGCGCGGCCGACATTCATTTCGATGTCGCCGCTGGCAAAGCGGATTTCTCCTGGAATCATCGCAATCTCCTGTTGGCGGGCTGCGTCAGACAATGGGCTGGTGCACGGTAACGAGCTTGGTGCCATCCGGAAAAGTGGCCTCCACCTGGATGTCCGGAATCATCTCCGGCACACCGTCCATCACTTGTTCGCGCTTGAGCAGCGTGGTGCCGTAGTGCATCAGCGCGGCCACGCTCTGCCCGTCACGTGCGCCTTCCAGAATGGCGGCACTGATATAGGCCACGGCTTCGGGATAATTCAGCCGCAGGCCACGGGCCAGGCGGCGCTCTGCCACCAGCCCGGCAGTGAAAATCAGCAGCTTGTCTTTTTCGCGGGGGGTCAGTTCCATGGGGTGCTTTCTTGTCAGCTTGCCCAGATGCGCGGCTGGCTGGCTGCGCGTCCGTGGCTGAAGGGGTAGATCAGGTTGCGACAGCCACGCAGCCAGTGATGAGCGGCTTCGGCACTGTCACCAATAAAGCGGGCCAGCCAGATGCCGGGCAGCTGACTGGCAGCGGCACGCCCGGCACAGGGCAGTTCCAGACAGGCCTGATGTATGTCTGGCGGCAGTGCCGGCCCGGCCCACAGCAGGGTAGCCAGCACGGTGTGGCCACCCATGCCCACCGGGGAGGCCAGCAAGGGGCTGTCACCGGGCACATGGTTGTGCTCGCACCACAGCAGGGTGTCGTCACGCCATAGTTCGCTGGCTTGCTGCCACAGGCCACGGTCAAAGTGTTCGGCGCTGGCCGGGCGGCCCAGGCACATCACCTCGCCAGCCAGCAGGCAGGCATCGCCATGCAAATGGAAGACGTTGTCCAGCCGCACGCTACTACCGGCAAACAATATGGTTTCCTGCGGCAGCCATTCCAGCAGGCTGCCTGACTGCTGGCGCACTTGCAGCTGCTGGCCGGCCTGCCGACCGAAGCTGTCATACCATTTGGCCGCGCCGGGGCTGGTGAGCAGTACCTGGCTGCCTGCGGCCAGATCGATATCCAGCGTCAGCCTGTCGCCGCCAGCCATGCCGCCCGGAGGATGCACCACAATGTGCTGGCACTGGCCA
>NZ_JAELUD010000082.1:0-15925 GCF_016429185.1 Aquitalea sp. ASV11 | reverse complement strand
GGCAGTCTACGTGAGCGTAGTGACGGGACTCGGTTTCGTATTCTACGTGTGCGGTATTAATGGTAATACCACGTGCCTTTTCTTCCGGCGCGCTGTCGATCTGGGAGTAGTCCTTGGCTTCGCCACCGAACTTCTTGGACAGAATGGTGGTGATCGCTGCGGTCAGGGTGGTCTTACCATGGTCAACGTGACCGATGGTGCCGACGTTTACGTGCGGTTTGGTCCGCTCAAACTTTTCTTTTGCCATTTTGCAAAAATCCTTAATTAAAGAACATTAGATCAGAGTTGGCCAGCCAGAGCCGGCCAACTTCAGCGCGCATTACTTCTTGGCGGCCATTACGGCTTCAGCGATATGCTTCGGTGCTTCAGAGTAGTGCTTGAACTCCATGGAGTAGGTAGCACGACCCTGGGTAGCGGAACGCAGGTCGGTGGAGTAACCGAACATCTCGGCCAGCGGTACTTCGGCCTTGATCTTCTTGCCACCCAGACCGTCATCGTCCATACCTTGCACGATGCCGCGACGACGGTTCAGGTCGCCCATCACGTCGCCCATATACTCTTCCGGCGTTTCAACTTCAACAGCCATCATCGGTTCGAGGATGCACGGGCCGGCACGGCGCATGGCTTCCTTGAAGGCGATGGAACCGGCCAGTTCGAAGGCGATCTGCGAGGAGTCAACGTCATGGTAGGAACCGAAGGTCAGACGTACGGTTACGTCAACCACCGGGAAGCCTGCCAGAATGCCGTTGTTCAGCGAGTTGCGGATACCCTTGTCAACGGAAGGAATGAATTCACGCGGAATCACGCCACCCTTGATCTCGTCGATGAACTTGTAGCCATTACCTTCGCCGGACGGCTCCAGGGTAATCGTACAATCACCGTACTGACCCTTACCGCCAGACTGCTTGGCGTGCTTACCTTGCACGTCGGTAACAGTCTTGGTAATGGTTTCGCGGTAAGCAACCTGCGGAGCACCGACATTGGCTTCAACGCCGAACTCACGCTTCATGCGGTCAACCAGAATTTCCAGGTGCAGTTCACCCATACCGGAAATGATGGTCTGGCCGGATTCTTCGTCAGTGCGTACGCGGAAGGACGGGTCTTCCTTGGCCAGACGGTTCAGGGCAACGCCCATCTTTTCCTGGTCGGCCTTGGTCTTCGGCTCAACGGCAACGTGAATAACCGGATCCGGGAATTCCATGCGCTCCAGCACGATCGGTGCATCAACGGAACACAGGGTTTCACCAGTGGTCACTTCCTTCAGGCCGATAGCAGCAGCGATGTCACCAGCGCGTACTTCTTCGATTTCCTTACGGTCGTTGGCGTGCATCTGTACGATACGGCCGATACGTTCCTTCTTGCCCTTCACGGAGTTCATTACGGTATCACCGGATTGAACCACGCCAGAGTAAACGCGGAAGAAGGTCAGCTGACCTACGTACGGGTCGTTCATCAGCTTGAATGCCAGCGCGGAGAACGGCTCATCATCCGAAGCGTGACGCTCGGCTTCAACACCGTCGACTTCACCCTTGATCGCCGGAACTTCAGTCGGCGACGGCAGCAGTTCGATCACGGCGTCCAGCATGCGCTGTACACCCTTGTTCTTGAACGCGGAACCACACAGCATCGGCTGGATTTCGCAACGCAGGGTACGTGCACGCAGACCAGCAACGATTTCTTCCTCGGTCAGCGTTTCGCCGCCCAGGTACTTGTCCATCATTTCGTCGCTGACTTCGGCAGCGGCTTCAACCATTTTCTCGCGCCACTCTTCAGCAACGGAAACCAGGTCAGCCGGGATTTCGCCGTATTCAAACTTCATGCCCTGGGAAGCCTCATCCCAGATGATGGCCTTCATCTTCAGCAGGTCAACCACGCCTTCGAAGCCATCTTCAGCACCGATCGGTACAACGATAGGTACCGGATTGCCACGCAGACGGGTTTTCACCTGTTCTACGGCACGGAAGAAGTTGGCACCCTGACGGTCCATCTTGTTCACGAAGGCAATACGCGGAACCTTGTACTTGTTGGCCTGACGCCATACGGTTTCGGACTGCGGCTGAACACCACCCACAGCGCAGTAAACCATTACGGCACCGTCCAGTACACGCATGGAACGCTCTACCTCAATGGTAAAGTCCACGTGTCCCGGGGTATCGATGATGTTGAAACGATGTTCCGGGAACTGCATGCCCATACCTTTCCAGAAGGTAGTGGTAGCAGCGGAGGTGATGGTGATACCACGCTCCTGTTCCTGTTCCATCCAGTCCATGGTGGCGGCGCCATCATGCACTTCACCGATCTTGTGGTTAACACCGGTGTAAAACAGAATACGCTCGGTAGTAGTGGTCTTACCGGCGTCAATGTGAGCGGAAATACCGATATTACGGTAGCGCTCGATGGGGGTCTTTCTAGCCACGATCTACACCTTATTGTGTGGTTGAGCTTAGAAGCGGAAGTGAGAGAAGGCCTTGTTGGCTTCTGCCATACGATGCACTTCGTCACGCTTCTTCATGGCGCCGCCACGACCTTCGGCAGCGTCGATCAGCTCACCGGCAAGGCGCAGGTCCATGGACTTTTCGCCACGCTTACGCGCAGCATCACGCAGCCAGCGCATGGCCAGGGCCATACGACGGGACGGACGAACTTCAACAGGAACTTGATAGTTTGCACCACCTACACGGCGGCTTTTTACTTCTACGATCGGCTTGGCATTGGACAGTGCTGCGTTGAACACTTCCAGTGCGCTCTTGCCGGTTTTCTTTTCAATCTGTTCCAGTGCGCCGTAGATGATGCGTTCTGCAACGGCTTTCTTGCCGTCGATCATCACTACGTTCATGAACTTGGACAGATCTTGGGAACCGAACTTCGGATCCGGCAGAATCTCGCGCTTGGGGACTTCTCTGCGTCTTGGCATGTTACTTCCTTCGTTATTCAGTTGAGCTTGGGCTCATGACCACCCATATCAAAGCAGTCACTTACTCGACGACCTCAGGCCGCCGCCAGTACATCCCAATTATTTAGGACGCTTAGCACCGTATTTGGAACGGGACTGTTTACGGTCCTTAACACCTGCGGTGTCCAGGGAGCCGCGTACGGTGTGGTAACGCACACCCGGCAAGTCTTTTACACGACCGCCACGGATCAGTACTACGGAGTGTTCCTGCAGGTTGTGGCCTTCACCACCGATGTAGGAAATCACTTCGAAGCCGTTGGTCAGACGAACCTTGCATACTTTACGCAGCGCGGAGTTCGGCTTTTTCGGGGTAGTGGTGTAAACACGGGTGCACACGCCACGCTTCTGCGGGCAGGCTTCCAGCGCAGGCACCTTGCTGTTCACGGTCAGGACCGCACGGCCCTTGCGAACGAGTTGGTTAATGGTTGGCATTACTATCAGTTCCTAGTTGATTCATTCTGCAGACAACACGCCTCCAGAAGGACGGAGGATTATATTTTAGTCAAATACTTACCGTCAATTGAAAAACGCCGCGCCCCAGCATCTGCTGCTGGTAGCGCGGCGTTTTTTCAACAAACAGCCGGTTTGTGATGCTTAGCTGTTGTTTTCCACTTCATCGACCTGTTGCTCATCCAGCAACTGGGACTGGGAGATATCCAGACCTTGCCCCTGGCGGCGACGGGTACGATGGTAGGCCAGACCGGTACCGGCCGGAATCAGGCGACCCACGATCACGTTTTCCTTCAGACCGCGCAGATCGTCCTTCTTGCCCATGATGGCCGCTTCGGTCAGCACGCGGGTGGTTTCCTGGAAGGAAGCCGCCGAGATGAAGGAGTCGGTGGACAGGGAAGCCTTGGTAATACCCAGCAGGATGTTTTCGTACTGAGCGGGTTCCTTGCCTTCGGCCAGCATCTGGTCGTTCATTTCCAGAACGTCCGCACGTTCAACCTGTTCACCCTGGATGAACTCGGTGTCACCGCTGTCGGAGATGATGACACGACGCAGCATCTGGCGAATGATCACTTCGATGTGCTTGTCGTTAATCTTCACACCTTGCAGACGGTACACTTCCTGAACTTCCTGGACGATGTAACGTGCCAGCGCTTCGATACCTTGCAGACGCAGGATGTCGTGCGGGTCAACCGGACCGTCGACGATCAGTTCACCACGGTTGACGACCTGACCATCATGCACCAGTACGTGCTTGTCTTTCGGGATCAGGTTTTCGTAACCGTTACCTTCCAGATCGGTGATGATCAGACGCTGCTTGCCCTTGGTGTCCTTACCGAAGGAAACAGTACCGGTCACCTCGGCCAGCATGCCGGCATCTTTCGGCGAACGCGCTTCGAACAGCTCGGCCACACGCGGCAGACCACCGGTAATGTCACGGGTCTTGGAGGATTCCTGCGGGATACGGGCCAGCACTTCACCCTTGCCCACTTCCTGACCGTCACGCACGGTAATGATGGCGCCTACCTGGAAGGTGATGGATACCGAAGCATCCGAACCTGCCAGTTTCACTTCCAGACCATTTTCGTCCAGCAGCTTCACCAGCGGACGCAGCATCTTGGACTGCGAACCGGCACGACGCTTCGGATCGATAACCACCAGGGTGGACAGACCGGTCACTTCGTCGGTCTGCTTGGCAACGGTGTTGCCCTCTTCCACGTTTTCAAACTTCACGCGGCCAGCGTACTCGGTGATGATCGGACGGGTGTGCGGGTCCCAGGTCGCCAGGACTGCACCAGCCTTGATCACCAGACCGTCGGTCACCATCAGGGTGGCGCCATACGGTACTTTGTGGCGTTCGCGCTCACGGCCCATGTCGTCATGGATCACCACTTCACCGGAACGGGTGATGACAATCAGCTCGCCCTTGGTGTTGGCAACATAACGCATCTGGCTGGAGAAGCGTACGGTACCGTTCGACTTACCTTCAACCTGGCTGGCTGCGGCATTTCGGGACGCGGCACCACCAATGTGGAAGGTACGCATGGTCAGCTGGGTACCCGGCTCACCAATCGACTGGGCGGCAATCACACCGACTGCTTCACCGGCGTTCACGCGCTTGCCGCGTGCCAGGTCGCGACCGTAGCACTTGGCGCACAGACCATAACGGGTGTCGCAAGTGATGGCAGTGCGAACCTTGACTTCGTCGATACCCAGGCTGTCGATGACGTCAACCATGTGTTCGTCCAGCAGGGTGCCAGCTTCCAGAACGGTTTCACCAGTCGACGGATCCACCACGTCAACAGCGGTAACACGACCCAGAATACGGTCACGCAGCGCTTCGATCACGTCACCGCCCTGCAGGACCGCCTTCATGGTGAAGCCGTTGCTGGTGCCGCAATCATCTTCGATCACCACCAGATCCTGCGTCACGTCTACCAGACGACGGGTCAGGTAACCGGAGTTAGCAGTCTTCAAGGCCGTATCCGCCAGACCCTTACGGGCACCGTGAGTGGAGATGAAGTACTGCAGAACCGTCAGACCTTCACGGAAGTTGGCGGTAATCGGCGTTTCGATAATCGAGCCGTCCGGCTTGGCCATCAGACCCCGCATACCGGCCAGCTGCTTGATCTGCGCTGCGGAACCCCGCGCACCAGAGTCGGCCATCATGTAAATGGAGTTGAAGGATTCCTGATCGACTTCCTTGCCTTCGCGGTCCAGCACCTTCTGCTTGGACAGCTCATCCATCATGGCCTTGGCGATCTTGTCGCCGGTACGACCCCAGATGTCCACTACCTTGTTGTAGCGTTCGCCCTGAGTAACCAGACCTTGACGGTACTGTTCTTCGATTTCCTTGACTTCCTTCTGGGCTTCGCCCAGCAGCTCGACCTTCTTGCCCGGGATTTGCATGTCGTCCACGCAAATGGAGATACCGCCACGGGTGGAGTAGGCAAAACCGGTGTACATCAACTGGTCGGCGAAGATCACGGTATCGCGGATGCCGCAACGGCGGAACGATACGTTGATCAGCTTGGAGATTTCCTTCTTCTTCAGCGCCTTGTTGATGTGCTCGAACGGCAGGCCCTTCGGCAGGATATCCGACAGGATGGCACGACCAACGGTGGTCTCGTAACGCTTGATCACCGGCTGGAATTCACCTTGCTCGTCCTTTTCCCATTCTTTCAGACGAACGGTAATGCGGGTAGCCAGTTCAACCTGACGGGTTTCGTAAGCGCGGTGCACTTCCTTGGTGTCGGCAAATACCATGCCTTCACCCTTGCCGTTTACCTTGTCGCGGGTCATGTAGTACAGACCCAGCACGATATCCTGGGACGGTACGATGATCGGGTCGCCGTTGGCCGGGGACAGCACGTTGTTGGTGGCCAGCATCAGGGTGCGGGCTTCCATCTGCGCTTCCAGCGACAGCGGCACGTGAACGGCCATCTGGTCACCGTCAAAGTCGGCGTTGAATGCCGCGCAGACCAGCGGATGCAGCTGGATGGCCTTGCCTTCGATCAGTACCGGCTCGAACGCCTGGATACCCAGACGGTGCAGGGTCGGCGCACGGTTCAAGAGAACCGGATGTTCGCGGATCACGTCTTCCAGGATGTCCCATACTTCCGGCACTTCCTGCTCTACCAGCTTCTTGGCTGCCTTGATGGTGGAGGCCAGGCCCATGACTTCCAGCTTGTGGAAGATGAAGGGCTTGAACAGCTCCAGCGCCATTTTCTTCGGCAGACCGCACTGATGCAGACGCAGGGTCGGGCCCACGGTAATCACGGAACGGCCGGAGTAGTCAACACGCTTACCCAGCAAGTTCTGACGGAAGCGACCGCCCTTACCCTTGATCATGTCGGCCAGCGACTTCAGCGGACGCTTGTTGGCGCCGGTCATGGCCTTGCCGCGACGACCATTGTCCAGCAACGAGTCAACCGATTCCTGCAGCATGCGCTTTTCGTTACGCACGATGATGTCCGGTGCGCGCAGTTCCAGCAGGCGCTTCAGACGGTTGTTACGGTTGATGACGCGGCGATACAGGTCGTTCAGGTCGGAAGTGGCGAAACGGCCACCATCCAGCGGTACCAGCGGACGCAGTTCCGGCGGCAGTACCGGCAGTACTTCCAGAATCATCCATTCCGGCTTCATGCCGGAGCGCTGGAAGGCTTCCAGTACTTTCAGACGCTTGGCGATCTTCTTGATCTTGGTGTCGGAATTGGTGGCTTCCAGTTCGCGACGCAGGGTCTCGATCTCGGTGTCCAGATTCAGACGCTTCAAGAGTTCGCGTACGGCTTCGGCACCCATCATGGCGACGAATTCTTCGCCGTACTGGTCTTCCTTGTCCAGGAAGTCTTCTTCGGTCAGCAGCTGACGGTATTGCAGCGGAGTCATGCCCGGATCGGTCACGACGAATGCTTCGAAGTACAGTACGCGTTCGATGTCGCGCAGGGTCATGTCAAGCACCATGCCCAGACGGGACGGCAGGCTCTTCAGGAACCAGATGTGCGCAGTCGGGCTGGCCAGTTCGATGTGGCCCATGCGTTCGCGACGCACCTTGGACAGGGTGACTTCAACGCCACACTTCTCGCAGATGACGCCACGATGCTTCAGGCGCTTGTATTTGCCGCACAGGCATTCGTAGTCTTTTACCGGCCCGAAGATACGGGCGCAGAACAGGCCGTCACGTTCCGGCTTGAAGGTACGATAGTTGATGGTTTCCGGCTTTTTGACTTCACCATAAGACCAGGAACGGATCTTGTCGGGCGAAGCGATGCCGATTTTAATCGCATCAAACTCTTCTTCTTGCGTTACTTGCTTAAAGAGGTCGAGCAGAGCTTTCATTGCGTCTCCAGTCAGGGGACAGGAGGCGCGGCATGATGCCGCGCCTTCTCACCCAATCAATAACGTTCCAGGTCGATATCCAGGCCGAGCGAGCGGATTTCCTTCACCAATACATTGAAGGATTCCGGCATGCCGGCGTCGATCTTGTGTTCGCCCTTGACGATGTTTTCGTAAACTTTGGTACGACCGGTGACATCGTCGGACTTCACCGTCAGCATTTCCTGCAGAGTGTAGGCGGCGCCGTATGCTTCCAGCGCCCACACTTCCATCTCACCGAAACGCTGGCCACCGAACTGCGCCTTACCACCCAGCGGTTGCTGGGTAACCAGGGAGTACGGGCCGGTGGAACGGGCGTGCATCTTGTCATCAACCAGGTGATGCAGTTTCAGGTAGTGCATCACACCCACGGTAACCTTGCGGTCGAAGGCTTCGCCGGAGCGGCCATCGTACAGGGTCATCTGGGTTTTGGACTCGTTAAAGCCCATCTTCTCGGTCAGTTCGTCGCCGCTCGGGTAAGCCAGATCCAGCATGTGCTTGATCTCGGTTTCCTTGGCACCGTCGAATACCGGCGTGGCAAACGGCATGCCCTTGCGCAGGTTGTCTGCCAGATCCAGGATCTCGGCATCGGACAGGCTGGCGAGGTCTTCGGACTTACCGGTTTCGTTATAGATGCGCTCCAGGTAGCCGCGCAGTTCGGCAACGTCCTGCTGTTGCTTGATCATGCGGTCGATGCGCTCGCCAATACCCTTGGCAGCCCAACCCAGATGCACTTCCAGAATCTGACCGATGTTCATACGCGACGGTACGCCCAGCGGGTTCAGCACGATGTCTACCGGACGACCGTCGCCCATGTAAGGCATGTCTTCGATCGGCAGAATGCGGGATACCACACCCTTGTTACCGTGACGACCAGCCATCTTGTCACCGGCTTGCAGACGACGCTTAACAGCCAGGTAAACCTTGACCATCTTCTGTACGCCCGGCGGCAGTTCGTCACCCTGGGTCAGCTTGCGCTTCTTGTCTTCGAACTTGAGGTCGAATTCTTCGCGCTTCTGTACCAGGCTTTCCTTGATCAGTTCCAGCTGCTTGGCGATGTCTTCATCCGCCATGCGGATGTCGAACCAGTCGTGCTTGACCGGCAGGCTTTCCAGGTACTCGGCATCAATGGCAGTACCCTTGGCCAGGCGCTTCGGACCGCCGTTGGCCAGTTTGCCAACGATCAGACGTTCGATACGGCTGAAGGCGTCGTTTTCGAAAATGCGCAGCTGGTCGTTCAGGTCGAGACGGTAGCGCTTCAGTTCAGCATCAATGATGGACTGGGCACGCTTGTCGCGCTCGATACCTTCGCGGGTGAACACCTGTACGTCGATCACGGTACCCACGGTGCCGGTCGGCACGCGCAGGGAGGTGTCTTTCACGTCGGAGGCTTTTTCACCGAAGATGGCGCGCAGCAGTTTTTCTTCCGGCGTCAGCTGGGTTTCACCCTTCGGTGTTACCTTGCCCACCAGAACATCACCGGCTTCCACTTCAGCACCGATGTAAACGATGCCGGATTCATCCAGACGGCCTGCCATACGCTCGGACAGGTTCGGAATATCACGAGTGATTTCTTCCGGTCCCAGCTTGGTATCACGGGAAACAACCGACAGCTCTTCGATGTGGATCGAGGTGTAGCGGTCTTCAGCAACCAGCTTTTCCGAGATCAGGATCGAGTCTTCGTAGTTGTAGCCGTTCCACGGCATGAAGGCGATGGTCATGTTCTGACCCAGTGCCAGTTCGCCCAGGTCGGTGGAAGCACCGTCGGCCACCACGTCGCCGCTGGCGATCTTGTCACCCACCTTCACCACCGGACGCTGGTTGATGTTGGTGTTCTGGTTGGAACGGGTGAACTTGGTGAGGTTGTAGATATCCACACCCACTTCACCGGCAATGGCTTCTTCGTCGTTGACGCGTACCACGACACGGCCAGCATCAACGTAGTCCACCACGCCACCACGACGGGCAACTACGGTAGTACCGGAGTCAACAGCCACCGAACGCTCGATACCGGTACCGACGAACGGTTTTTCCGGACGCAGGCACGGTACGGCCTGACGCTGCATGTTGGCACCCATCAAGGCACGGTTGGCGTCATCGTGTTCCAGGAAGGGAATCAGCGAAGCGGCAACGGATACAACCTGACCGGTGGCCACGTCCATGTACTGTACGCGGTCCGGGGTAGCCAGAATGGTTTCACCCTTTTCACGGCAGGTTACCAGTTCGTCAACCAGGGTACCGTCTTCGCCCAGCTCGGCGTTGGCCTGAGCAATGACGTAACGACCTTCCTCGATGGCGGACAGGTAGTCGATCTCGTTGGTCACCTTGCTGTCCACGACCTTGCGGTACGGGGTTTCCAGGAAACCGAACTCGTTGGTACGTGCAAACACGGACAGCGAGTTGATCAGACCGATGTTCGGACCTTCCGGGGTTTCGATCGGGCATACACGGCCGTAGTGGGTCGGGTGTACGTCACGCACCTCGAAGCCGGCACGTTCGCGGGTCAGGCCGCCCGGGCCAAGGGCCGATACACGGCGCTTGTGGGTGATTTCCGACAGCGGGTTGGTCTGGTCCATGAACTGGGACAGCTGCGAGGAACCAAAGAATTCCTTGATGGCAGCGGACACCGGCTTGGCGTTGATCAGGTCGTGCGGCATCAGGTTGTCGGACTCAGCCTGATTCAGGCGTTCCTTCACTGCGCGCTCAACACGTACCAGACCGGCACGGAACTGGTTTTCGGCCAGTTCGCCAACCGAACGCACGCGACGGTTACCCAGATGGTCGATGTCATCGACTTCGCCACGGCCGTTACGCAGTTCGCACAGGATGGCAATGACGGAAACGATGTCTTCAGTCGACAGCGTGCCTTCCATCACGTCACGACGATGGGCGAATTTCTCGCCGATCAGCGACTTGAACCACTCCGGAGTCTTTTCATCGAACTTGTACTGATAGGTACGCGAGCTGAACTTCATGCGGCCTACGCGGGACAGATCGTAGGTTTCTTCGCTGAAGAACAGGCGCTGGAACAGTGCTTCCACCGCATCTTCGGTCGGCGGTTCGCCAGGACGCATCATGCGGTAGATGGCCACGCGCGCTTGCAGGCGGTCCAGGCTGTCATCGGTACGCAGGGTTTGCGAGATGTACGCGCCCTGATCCAGATCGTTGGTGAACAGCACTTCAACCTGTTCGATCTCGGCCAGTGCCAGCTTGGCCAGCAGCTCTTCAGTGATTTCTTCGTTGGCGCGCGCCAGTACTTCGCCAGTGTCAACATTGGTGACATTGTGCGACAGCACCTTGCCCAGCAGGACATCAGCCGGTACTTCGATGCGATCGAGCTGGGCGGTCTGGATGTCGCGGATATGCTTGGCAGTGATGCGCTTGTCCTTGGCCACGATCAGCTTGCCATCGGCAGCGACGATGTCGAACTTGGCCACTTCGCCCTTCAGACGCTCCGGAACCACGCGCATGAACACGCCGGACTTGGTCAGGTAGAAGGTGTCGAAGCTGTAGAACTCGGACAGGATTTGTTCGTTGCTGTAACCCAGTGCCTTCAGCAAAATGGTCACCGGCATCTTGCGGCGACGGTCGATACGGAAGTACAGCAGATCTTTCGGGTCAAACTCGAAGTCCAGCCAGGAACCGCGGTACGGAATCACGCGGGCGGAGAACAGCAGCTTGCCAGAGGAGTGGGTCTTGCCGCGGTCATGCTCGAAGAACACGCCCGGGGAGCGGTGCAGCTGGGAAACGATAACGCGTTCGGTACCGTTGATAATGAAAGAACCATTGGTGGTCATGAGCGGAATTTCGCCCATGTAAACTTCATTCTCGCGCACTTCTTTTACCACCGGCTTGGACGACTCTTTGTCCAGGATGGTCAGACGGATACGGGCGCGCAGCGGAGCAGCATAGGTAATGCCACGCAGCTGACATTCCTGCACGTCAAACGGCGGCTCACCAAGAATGTAGTGAGCAAAATCAAGGCGGGCATAGCCATTGTGGCTATGGATCGGGAAGATCGACTTGAACGCGGCCTGCAGACCAGCATCCTTGCGCTGATCTAGCGGTACACCCAGTTGCAGGAAATCGGCATAAGAATCAATCTGGGTCGCCAACAGGAATGGGACATCGAGAACACTGGCGCGTTTCGCAAAGCTCTTACGAATACGCTTCTTCTCAGTAAACGAATAACTCATAGAGTCTCCATCGAGGTGGTAGTGGCGCAAGAAACCAAAAGTCAGCAGCCACGCCGGTAAGTGCTGGCTTTTACTATCTTTGTTTCGGCCAATTACAAGCGCAATAAGGCTGGCGGATTTCTCCGCCAGCCTCACCTTCTTTTTTCAAAGAAGATTATTTGATTTCAGCCTTGGCACCGGCTTCGGTCAGTTGCTTCAGAACTTCTTCGGCTTCAGCCTTGGCTACGCCTTCTTTCACGGTCTTCGGAGCGCCGTCAACCATGTCCTTGGCTTCCTTCAGGCCCAGGCCGGTGATAGCACGAACAACCTTGATCACGTTAACCTTGTTGTCGCCAGCAGCGGTCAGAACAACGTCGAACTCGGTCTTTTCTTCAGCAGCAGCAGCGCCACCAGCAGCCGGGCCAGCAACGGCAACGGCAGCAGCGGAAACGCCGAACTTCTCTTCGAACGCCTTAACCAGGTCGTTCAGTTCCATAACGGTCAGGCCAGCAACGGCTTCGAGGATGTCTTCTTTGGTGATTGCCATGTAAAAATCTCCTGAATTCTATAAGAATCAAATAAGTTAAGCGGCTTCGGCTTGCTTCTCTGCCAATGCAGCCAGGGCGCGGGCGAAGCCAGCAACCGGAGCTTGCATAACGTAGAGGAGCTTGGACAGCAGTTCTTCGCGGCTCGGGATGGACGCCAGCTCAGCAACCTGAGCAGCATTCAGTACCGCGCCATTGTAGGAACCTGCCTTGACGATGATCTTGTCGTCAGCCTTGGCAAATTGATGCAGCACCTTGGCAGCAGCAACCGGATCGGCAGAGATACCGTAAACGAGCGGGCCAACCATTTGTTCGGCCAGCGCTTCGAATTGGGTACCAGCAACCGCACGGCGAACCAGCGTGTTCTTCAGAACGCGCAGGTAAACGCCTTGCTCACGCGCCTGAGCGCGCAGCTTGGTCATGCTGCTTACCTCGATGCCCCGATATTCGGCGATGACGAGGGTCTGCGCAGCGGCCAGCTCGGCAGCTACAGCAGCAACGACTGCCTTTTTATCTTCGATATTGAGACTCAAGGTCTATCTCCTAGACTGAAATGAAGCAGAATGATTTCTGCTCCGCTTTGCAGCGGCGACCTGTATCAGGAGACAACATAGAGAAGGGAAACTGGTGCTCATGGGCGGAATTGAACCGCCGACCTCTCCCTTACCAAGGGAGTGCTCTACCCCTGAGCTACATGAGCCCTGAACTCTTCAGAAGCCTACTTTCGGGTACACCATCTGCGCAGGATGCAGGCCACCGGGAAGCGACTTGCGATTAAGCCTTGCGGCTCCTACGGTCTTTGACAATCTGGCAGGCAAGCCTGCCAGCCCAAAGCCAGCGGCAAGGTGGCGAACCACCCTGCCGGACTCACATCAACTTAAGCGCTGACGGAGCTGGTATCTACACGAGCGCCAATACCCATGGTGCTGGATACGGCGATCTTTTTCAGATACACACCCTTGGAAGCTGCCGGCTTGGCTTTCACCAGGGCATCTACCAGAGCAGTAAAGTTTTCACGCAGGGCTTCGGCTTCGAAAGAAGCACGGCCGATGGTGGCGTGAATAATACCGGCTTTGTCGGTACGGTATTGAACCTGACCGGCCTTGGCGTTTTTAACTGCTTCGGCAACGTTCGGGGTAACAGTACCAACCTTCGGGTTCGGCATCAGGCCACGCGGGCCGAGGATTTGACCCAGCTGACCAACAACGCGCATTGCATCCGGGGAGGCAATCACAACGTCGAAGTCCAGGTTGCCGGCTTTTACTTGCTCGGCCAGGTCGTCGAAACCGACAACTTCAGCACCGGCAGCCTTGGCGGCTTCCGCGTTGGCGCCTTGAGCAAATACAGCAACGCGTACGGACTTACCGGTGCCGCGCGGCAGAACTACGGAGCCACGTACAACCTGGTCGGATTTACGCGGGTCAACACCCAGGTTAACGGCCACATCGATCGACTCGTCAAACTTGGCAGTAGCAGCAGACTTAACCAGAGCAATTGCTTCTTCAACAGCGTACAGCTTGTTGCGATCAACAGTTGCCTTCAGGGTTTGCAGGCGCTTGGAAATCTTGGCCATTTACACACCCTCCACTTCAAGACCCATCGAACGGGCGGAGCCGGCGATGGTGCGAACAGCAGCGTCCAGATCAGCAGCGGTCAGGTCCGGCTGCTTGGTCTTGGCGATTTCTTCCAGCTGAGCACGGCTAACCTTGCCAACCTTGTCGGTATGCGGCTTGGCGGAACCGGACTTGATGCCAGCAGCCTTCTTCAGAAGAATGGTCGCCGGGGGCGTCTTCATGATGAAGGTGAAGGACTTGTCTGCGTAAGCAGTGATCACAACCGGAATCGGCAGACCCGGCTCGATGCCTTGAGTCTGGGCGTTGAACGCCTTGCAGAATTCCATGATGTTCAGACCACGCTGACCCAGTGCCGGACCGATCGGAGGAGACGGGTTGGCCTTACCAGCGGGCACTTGCAGCTTTACATAGCCGACAATTTTCTTTGCCACGATTAAAACTCCTAAAATGGGTATAGCGCGAGCGTGCACTCGCTTCCCGGACGAAAGCGCAACAGTATATACGCTTACAAACTAGCTGCCAAGTAAAATTACAGCTTTTCTACCTGACTGAAATCCAGCTCAACCGGCGTGTCGCGACCGAAGATCTGTACTGACACACGCAGCTTGTTACGTTCGTAGTTGACTTCATCGACGGAGCCATTGAAGTCATTGAACGGACCGTCGATGACGCGGACTTTTTCACCCACCTCGAACAGCACCTTCGGCTTCGGCTTCTCCACACCCTCTTGCATTTGCTGCATGATGGCATCGACTTCCTTCTTGGAAATCGGCGCCGGGCGGTTGGCGGTACCACCAACAAAACCGGTTACCTTCGGCGTACTCTTTACCAGGTGCCAGGTATCATCAGTCATGTCCATTTCAACCAGAACATAACCGGGGAAAAACTTGCGCTCGGTAATGGAGCGGCGGCCATTCTTCACATCCACCACTTCTTCTACCGGAACGAGGATCTGGCCGAACAGGTCTGCCACCTCGGAACGTTCGATGCGCTCACGCAGCGCCTTCTGCACACTCTTCTCAAAACCGGAATAAGCATGCACAACGTACCAGCGCTTTGCCATTATCTACCTCGACCAAGAATTACATCGTAGAACAACCAGGACAGGCCCGAATCCACCATCCACATGAACAGGGCCAGCACCAGAACGAAGACGAAAACCATGCCGGTCATTTGCATGGCTTCCTTGCGGGTTGGCCATACGACCTTGCGCGCTTCAACCAGCGAATCATTGGCGTAGGCAACGAACTCCTTGCCCGGAGTCGACAGCCAGACAGCACCGGCCGCCAGCACAACACCAACAATGAATGCCAGAGCACGCAATACACCCTGATCTTCGGGAATCATGTAGAAGCCAACAACACCGGCCACCACCAGCAGACCGGCCAGAGCCAGTTTGAGTTTATCTTGCATTTCCATGTGTGGAATGTTCTCTGCGCGTATGCGACAAAAGACCAACCGGCGCACAAGCGCCGGCTGGTCTTAATTGGCAGGCCAGGAGGGTCTCGAACCCCCAACCCTCGGTTTTGGAGACCGATACTCTACCAATTGAGCTACTGGCCTATAAACCTATTAATCAAGCAATGATCTTTGCTACCACGCCGGCGCCAACAGTACGGCCACCTTCACGGATCGCGAAACGCAGACCTTCTTCCATAGCGATCGGGGCGATCAGTTCTACGGTGATTTCCACGTTGTCACCCGGCATTACCATTTCCACACCTTCAGCCAGGCTTACAGCACCGGTCACGTCGGTTGTACGGAAATAGAACTGCGGACGGTAGTTAGCGAAGAACGGGGTGTGACGACCGCCTTCATCCTTGCTCAGCACGTATACGGATGCGCCGAACTTGG